>NZ_JBICTE010000006.1:0-226648 GCF_043197485.1 Micromonospora sp. NPDC049102
CCGACTGCCCCTCAGCTTCACCCTCCTGCCGCGACAGGACGGCGGTGGCGGTCTCTCACCTCCACTCGATCAATCAGCGCCTCACGGCGCACGTGGGCGTCGCACCAGCGCGGCGGGCGGTCACAGCGGCGTCGAGCGCAGCCACCAGGTCATGCTCCGCGAGAGCCCAGACGGGCGCGGCGGCGGATGCCGCCACCGCGCCCCGCGCCTGCGCCAACTCGTCGATCACCGTCCGAGGCTAGAGCAGGTGTACGACAGTTCCAGTGGTCATGATCAATGACGGCCGCGTGGCGGTCCGCGCTAGAAGGTGTGCTCGGCGGCCGGGAAATCGCCGCCGCGGACCTCGTCGGCGAAGCGGCGGGTGGCGTCGGTGAGGACGTCCGCGAGGTCGGCGTACCGCTTCACGAAGCGCGGCGCCTTGCCGGTGCGCAGGCCGGCCATGTCCTGCCAGACCAGCACCTGGGCGTCGGTGTCCGGGCCGGCGCCGATGCCGACCGTGGGAATGGGCAGCTCGTGGGTGATCTGCTTGGCCACCACGCCCGGCACCATTTCCAACACCACCGCGAACGCGCCGGCCTCGGTCACCGCCCGCGCGTCGGCCAGCACCTCGTCGGCCGTGTCACCCCGCCCCTGCACCCGGTAGCCGCCCAGCGTGTGCTCGCTCTGCGGAGTGAAACCGATGTGCGCCATCACCGGGATGCCGGCGCCGACGATCGCGGCGATCTGCGCGGCGCACCGTCGGCCGCCCTCCAGCTTCACCGCGTGGCAGCCGCCCTCCTTCATGAACCGTACGGCGGTGCGCAGCGCCTGGGCCGGGCCCTCCTCGTACGAGCCGAACGGCAGGTCACCGACGACGAGGGCCTGCCGGGTCGAGCGCACCACGGCCCGTACCAGCGGCAACAGGTCGTCGGCGGTGACCGGCAGGGTCGTCTCGTAGCCGAACACGTTGTTCGCCGCGGAATCGCCGACCAGCAGCACCGGTACGCCGGCCCGGTCGAAGATGCCCGCCGTGTACTGGTCGTACGAGGTGAGCATCGGCCACCGTTCGCCGCGCTCCTTGGCGGCGATCAGGTCGCGGGTGCGGACCCGCCGGGTGACCGGGCCGCCATACAGCGCGGTCACCTCGTGCGGAGTGGACTCGATCATGACTGTCTCCCTTCCTCGAGGCCGCCTGCGCGGTCCCCGGGCTCCGCCGATCGTCGCACCGCGCGACAGCCTGGCGGCAGGGCCCAGTGGAAGATGTCACTCGGGAGCCGTACGACGTCAGCCGTGCTCGCGCCACCGGTTCGTGATCGGCAGTCGACGGTCCCGGCCGAACGCCTTCATGGAGATCTTCGTGCCCGGCGCGGACTGGCGTCGCTTGTACTCGGCGGTATCCACCAGTCGCAGCACCCTGTCGACGACGGCCGGTTCGTGGCCCGACTCGACCAGCCCGTCGCGGCCCAGGTCGCCGTCGACGTACCCGATGAGGATCGGGTCCAGTACGTCGTAGTCGGGCAGGGAGTCGCTGTCGAGCTGGCCCGGGCTCAGCTCGGCGCTCGGCGGCTTGCCGATCGAGTTCTCCGGGATCGGGGCGGTCTCGCCGCGGCGGGCCGCGTCCGCGTTGCGCCACTTCGCCAGACGCCACACGAGCGTCTTCCAGACGTCCTTGATCGGGTTGAAGCCGCCCACCGAGTCGCCGTACAGGGTGGAGTAGCCGACCGCCAGCTCGCTCTTGTTGCCGGTGGTCAGGACCAGGTGGCCCTCCTGGTTCGACAGCGCCATCAGGATGACACCGCGTACCCGGGCCTGAAGGTTCTCCACGGCGATCCCGGACAGCGACAGATTGGCCAGGAAGGCGTCCACCATCGGCTGGATCGGCTCGACGCGGTAGTCGAGCCCGGTGCGCTTGGCCAGGTCGGCGGCGTCCTCACGGGAGTGCTCGGAGGAGTGCTGACTGGGCAGCGACACACCGACCACCCGGTCCGGGCCGAGCGCGTCGACGGCGAGGGCGGCCACCACCGCCGAGTCGATGCCACCGGAGAGGCCGAGCACCACCGAGGCGAACCGGTTCTTGTTGACGTAGTCGCGCAGGCCCAGCACCAGCGCGTGCCAGACCTCGGCCTCGTCGGCGACCGGCTCGATCAGCCCGCCGGTGACGGCCGGGCCGGACGGCGCGGGCGGGATCGCCTCCACCATGTGGTAACTGATCCGCATGCCGTCCGCGACGCTGTCGCTGCCGGGGGCCGTGGTCGCGGCCGGCAGCTCGACGTCGTGCACGAGCAGGTGTTCGACGAACTGCGGGGCACGGGTGAGCAGTTCGCCGTCGGGGGCGACGATCATCGAGTCGCCCTCGAAGACCAGCTCGTCCTGGCCGCCGATCATGTTGATGTACGCGATGGTGGCGTTCGCCTCGGCGGCCCGGCGGCGGACCAGCGGCAGGCGGATGTCGTCCTTGTTCAACTCGTACGGCGAGCCGTTGATGTTGACCACGAGGCCGACGCCGGCCTGCCGGGCGGCGGTGAACGGCCCACCGGCCTGCCACAGGTCCTCGCAGATGGTCAGCGCGACGTCCACCCCGCCGATCCGCACGACGGTCAGCTCCGCGCCGGAGACGAAGTAGCGGTCCTCGTCGAAGACGCCGTAGTTGGGCAGGTGGTGCTTGAAGTAGCGGGCGACCACCTCGCCCCGGTGCAGCAGCGCGGCGGCGTTGCGGGCGCCCCGCCCCGGCTCGGCGTCCCCGCTGACCTGCGGCGGACCGTCGGCGTCCAGGTAGCCGACCACGACCGGCAGGTCACCGAGGCCGTCGTCGGCGAGGTCGGCCGCGAGCTGCCGCACGGCGGCCTGGGACGCGGCGACGAAGGAGCGCCGGAAGACCAGGTCCTCGACCGGGTAGCCGGTCAGCATCATCTCCGGGAAGAGCACCAGCTGGGCACCGGCGCCGGCGGCCTGGCGGGTCCAGCTGCGGACCAGGTCGGCGTTGCCGACGAGATCGCCGACGCTCGGGTTGACCTGGGACAGGGCGAGACGCAGGGTGGGCATGTCCTCATCTTGCCTCAGCTTCGCCGGGGCAATCCGTACCCTCGGACGAGACGGCGGCCACGTGCGGGCACCGCGCGGCCGTCGTGCCGCATCGGTACCGCTCGGCGGGCGGGACACGAGGGGACGGGCGGCGGCGGTTCGCGTAACGTCTGCGTAACCAGGCCCGGGAACACTGGGCGGTCAGGTCGGGCGCAGCCCGGCCAAGGCGGACAAAGAGTGTCGCGAGGGGTTGGGGAAGTGGACCGTCAGCAGGAGTTCGTCCTCCGTACGCTGGAAGAGCGGGACATCCGGTTCGTCCGGCTGTGGTTCACGGACGTGCTGGGCACGCTCAAGAGCGTCTCGGTGGCGCCCGCGGAGTTGGAAGCGGCCTTCGAGGAGGGCATCGGCTTCGACGGCTCGGCGATCGAGGGCTTCGCGCGCGTCTTCGAATCGGACATGGTGGCGATGCCCGACCCCACCACCTTCCAGGTCTTCCCGTTCGAGGGCGGGGTCAGCGGCGAGAGCGCCCGGATGTTCTGCGACATCCTGCTGCCCGACGGCGGTCCGTCCTGGGCCGACCCGCGCCACGTGCTGCGCCGCGCGCTGTCCAAGGCGGCCGAGAAGGGCTTCACCTTCTACACCCACCCCGAGATCGAGTTCTTCCTGCTGGAGAACGGTCCGCAGGACGGCTCGGTGCCCACGCCCGTCGACACCGGCGGCTACTTCGAGCACACCACCCACGCCGTGGCCCGCGACTTCCGCCGCCAGGGCGTGCTGGCGCTGGAGCGGATCGGCATCTCGGTGGAGTTCAGCCACCACGAGGTCGCGCCCGGCCAGCAGGAGATCGACCTGCGGTACGCCGACGCGCTGACCACCGCCGACAACATCATGACCTTCCGTCACGTGGTCAAGGAGGTCGCCCTCTCCACCGGCGTGCAGGCCAGCTTCATGCCGAAGCCGTTCACCGACCAGCCCGGCAGCGGCATGCACACCCACCTGTCGCTGTTCGAGGGCGAGCGCAACGCCTTCCACGACGGTGGCGACCCGATGAAGCTCTCCAAGGTGGCGAAGTCCTTCATCGCCGGCCTGCTGGTGCACGCCCGGGAGTACACGGCGGTCACCAACCAGTGGGTCAACTCGTACAAGCGGCTCTTCCCGCAGCACCTGCCCGACCGGATCACCGAGAGCCCGGCGTACGTCTGCTGGGGTCACCTGAACCGGTCCGCGCTGGTGCGGGTTCCGGCGTACGGCAAGCCGAACTCCGCCCGGGTCGAGGTCCGCTCGCTGGACTCGGCGACCAACCCGTACCTCGCCTTCGCGGTGCTGCTCGGCGCGGGCCTCAAAGGCATCGAGGAGGGCTACGAGCTGCCGCCGGGGGCCGAGGACGACGTCTGGTCGCTCAGCAGCGCCGAGCGCCGCGCCATGGGGTACGAGGCCCTGCCGGAGAACCTCGCCGAGGCGATCGACGTGATGGCCGAATCCGAACTGGTCGCCGAGGTGCTGGGCGAGCACGTCTTCGACTTCTTCCTGCGCAACAAGCGGGCCGAGTGGGAGCAGTACCGCCGCGAGGTCACCCCGTACGAGCGGCAGCGTTACCTGGCGCTGTAGGCGCGGGCTGACGCGGTCGCCCGCTGCCGCTATCGTCTCGATCACCGCGCCGGTACCCCTTCCGGGCGGAGATTCGGGAGGCAGTCGGTGCTGGAGGACCTGCTCAGCGGTGCCTGGCAGAGCGTCGTGTTCGGGGTCGTGGGCGTCGGGCTCATGGCTGCCGGGTTCGGGCTCGTCGACCTGCTGACACCGGGGCGGTTGCGGGAGCTGATCTGGGTCGAGCGCAACGCCAACGCGGGGCTGCTGCTCGCCGCCAACCAGCTCGGCATCGCCGGCATCGTCTTCACGGCGATCCTGACCAGCTACAGCGACTTCGCCAAGGGGCTCGCCTCCACCGTGGTGTTCGGGCTGCTCGGGCTGGCCATCATGGCGCTGGCGTTCTTCGTCCTGGACCTGCTGACCCCGGGCAAGCTCGGTGAGGTCATCTGCTCGTCCGAGCCGCACCCGGCGGCCCGGGTCAGCGCCGCCACGCACTTCGGCGCCGCGCTTATCGTCTGCGCCTGCATCGCCTGAGCCTGCTTCGCCCGAGCGCAGTCGTACCCCGGTCGTAGCGTGCCGGGCATGAACCGTACGGACCGGCTCTACGCCCTGGTCGAGGAGCTGCGGGCCGTGTCGCCACGGCCGCGCAGCGCCCGCTGGCTCGCCGTGCGCTTCGAAGTGAGCAGCCGGACCATCGAACGGGACATCGGCGCGCTCCAGCAGGCCGGCGTACCGATCTGGGCCGAGCCCGGCCGTACCGGCGGCTACGTCCTGGACCGCGCCCACACGCTGCCGCCGGTCAACCTGACCGCTGCCGAGGCGGTCGCGATGGCCGTGGCGCTGCACCGGCTCGCCGGCTCGCCGTTCGCCGCACCGGGCGCCACCGCGCTGCGCAAACTGCTGGCGGTGCTGCCGGCCGCCGACGCCGCCGAGGCGCACCGGCTCGCCGGCCGGGTGCACCTGGTCGGTGACGGGCCGGCCACGCCCGTCCCGGCCACCGTCGCCCACGCGGTCGCCGCGCGGCGGGTGCTGCGCATCCGGTACGCCGACCGCGCCGGCACCGACTCGCTCCGCGACGTCGAGCCGCTGGGCTACCTCGGCAACACCCACCACTGGTACCTGGTGGCCTGGTGCCGCCTCCGGGCCGAGCTGCGGTGCTTCCGCACCGACCGCATCCGGTCGGTCGAGGCCCGGCCAGAGGTGGTGGTCCGGGACCTCCGCCTGGAGGACCTGGACATCCCGCACGGGCGCGTCCGTGCGCTGAGTCTGGTGTGAGCGCGCGGTCCGGGCGTGTGAGCGCGCGGTCCGGGCGTGTGAGCGCGCGGTCCCGGGCGTCCCACCGGGCCGGGTGATCCGGAAACACCGACAGGACGGTGTCGCGAGCGGCCTCGAGACTGCACCGGAAGCCGGCCGAACGGCCGGCTCGGGAAGACCTGGAGGCAGCATGTCCGCGACGCCCATCACGTGGTTCGAGATCGGCACCGACCGGCCGGAGGAGGCGGAGCGCTTTTACGGCGACCTGTTCGGCTGGGCCTTCACGGAGGAGGGCGGGGCCGCCGGCTCCTACCGGACGACCGGTGCTGGTGGCGACACCGGGATCGGTGGAGCGATCCGGGCGACCGACGGCTCGGCGCCGAACTACACGATCTTCTATGCCGAGGTCACCGACGTGGCGGAGACCTGCCGGCGGGCCGAGGCGGCCGGTGGTCAGGTGCTCATGCCGCCCCGGACCACGCCGACCGGGCTCACGCTGGCCCGGCTGACCGACCCGACCGGCAACCACCTGGGCGTGTTCGCGTCCCCACCCGCGCAGGGCTGACGCCGGTGAGCGGGTGCCCGGCGGCCTGCCAGGCGCAAGGTCGACTCCAGGTCGCCGATGTGGCGGTGTCCGAGTGCGATGGACACCGCCACATCGGCGAAACAGAGTCGATCAACCTGGGTTGATCACCCGCCGGACCCGGTGCTGGTCGCGGGCGGGGCCGCCCGGAGCGCGGCCCAGGCTTGCGGCGCTGATCAACTCAAGATCGTGGAATTCGAAGTATCCGGGACCGCCGGACACCCCGAATTCACGAAGGTCGAGTGGATCAGGCCGGGCCGCCCTGTCCGGCCGGGCCGCCCTGTCCGGCCGGGCCGCCCTGTCCGGCCGGGCCGCCCTGGCCGAACGGGCCGGGGCGGCCGGCCGGGCCGGGGAAGACGCCGGCCTCGACGGCCTTGGTGATGGCGTCGGCCTGCTCCTGGGTGAGCTTGCCGTCCTTGACGGCCTGGTCCAGCCGCTCCTTGAGCGCGGCCTTGCGCTCCTCGGGGGAGTGGCGCTGCGGCCGGTCGGCCGGCCGGTGCTGCTCGCGGATCTTCTCCAGCGCGTCGGTCACCTTGTCGGTGGGCACGCCCAGTTCCTTGGCCAACTCTTCGGCGAACTGGCCCTGCCGGTCGGCCTTGGCCCCGGGCGCCGGGGCGGTGCTGGCGCTCGGCGTCCGGGTGTCGGCGGCGAAGGCGATCGTCGGGGCCGCGATCCCGACGCCGAGGACGCCGGCGGCGGCAAGACCGGCCAGCATGTGCTTCCTACTGATGGTGCGGGACATGCTCTCCTCCAGAAGGCTAGGTGGTACGCGATGTCGTCACCGACAGTGACGGGTGAGCCTGGGTGCGACCCGTGGCGAACCTGTCAGCGGGCTGACAATCGAAGGCGGAAATCGGTTGTGTTGTCGCTTGTCGGGCGGTCAGGGTCAGTCCACCGCCAACGAAGGGACGTACGCCCAGTTGAGAGTCGAGATCCGGGAGATCGCACTCGTCGAGCCGGACGCCGGCCCGTACGGCATCACGGTCGGGCCCGACGGCGCGCTGTGGCTGACGTTGGTCCACGGCGGCGGCATCGCCCGCCTGGACCCCGACGGCTCGGTCCGAACCCACCCGCTGGAGCCGGCCGGCGGCCGCCCGTTGATCATCACGACGGGTCCGGACGGTGCGCTCTGGTTCACCCGCTCCGGTGATGACCGGATCGGTCGGATCACCGTCGAGGGCGCGCAGCGCACGGTCGCCCTGCCGCCCGGTACCGGGCCGGGTGGCATCGCGGTCGGACCCGACGGGGCACGCTGGTACGCGGGGATGACCTCCGACACGATCGGCCGGGTAACCACCGACGGCACGGTGACGCTGTACCCGTTGCCCACCGCGGACGCCGGGCCGGTCGGCATCGCGCTGATCATGAAGTTATTGCCGCGACACGCCGTAGCGAGTGACAACAACTTCATGATCGCCGGGGGCGGGGCGGGGCGGGGCGGGGCGGGGCGGGGCGGGGCGGGGCGGGGCGGGGCGGGGCGGGGGTGGGGGTGGGGGTGGGGGCGGGGCGGGGCGGGGTTACTGGACTGCGGGGGAGACCGTCAGGGTTTGGGTTTCGGTGTCCAGTTGTGCTTCGGTGCCTACCGGGACGGTCAGCTGGTTGGGGCCGTGGCCGATGGGGAGGCCGCCGAGGACCGGTACGCCCAGGTCGCCGAGGCGTTCGGTGAGCACGTCGACGATCGTGGTGTCCCAGCCGTCGCCGCAGCCGGTGAACTGCCCGACCGCCACGCCGGCCAGCCCGTCCAGCGCGCCGGCCCGGCGCAGGTGGGTGAGCATCCGGTCGACCTTGTACGGGGGCTCCTGCACGTCCTCGATCAACAGCACCGCGCCGGTCAGGTCGGGCAGGTCCGGTGTGCCGATCGACGCGGCGATCAGGCAGAGGTTGCCGCCGAGCAGGGTGCCGGTGGCGCGGCCCGGGACGCGTACGCCGAAGGTCTCCTCGGTGGGCACGGCCTCGACGGTCACCGGCTCGGTGGTCATCAGCGCCGCGTGCAGGGACTCGGCGGAGCGCAGCGGCGTCCGCTCGTCCCGCCAGGCCGCCCCGGGGCCGTGCACCCCGGCCAGTCGGGCGCCCCGCCACAGGGCGAGCTGCAACGCGGTGATGTCCGAGAAGCCGGCCACCACCTTCGGGTCACGGCGGATGGCGGCCATGTCGATGGCGTCGACGATCCGCTGGGCGCCGTAGCCGCCCCGGGTGCAGATCACCCCACGGATCTCCGGGTCGGCGAACGCCGCGTTCAGGTCGGCGGCCCGTAGGTCGTCGGTGCCGGCGAGGTAGCCGTGGCGGGCGTACACGTTCGGGGCCGGTATGGGGCGCAGACCCCATCCGGTGAGCAGCTCGACGCCCCGGGCCACCCGCTCCGGCGAGGTCGGCCCGGACGGCGAAACGAGCAGCACCGCGTCACCCGGGCGCAGCACGGGAGGGCGGACGGCGGCGGTGTCCTCGTTGATCACAACCGCAGAGCCTAACCACCGTCGCGGCACGGAGGCCGCCGGCCGGTGGCACGGACCGTGCCGGGACGTGGCGGAGCGCTCGGCACCCGCTAGCCTCGACTGGTGGCAACCGCGCTGGTGATCGAGAACGACCCGACGGACGACGCGCGCCGGTTGGGTGAATGGCTGACCGAGGCAGGGCTGGAGCTGCGGGTGCTCCGCCCGCACGCCGGTGACGAGCTCCCAGCGGACCTTGAGGGGTACGTGGCGCTGGTGGTGCTGGGTGGCGACCAGCAGGCGTACCCGCTGTCGGACGGCGCGCCCGGCGCGCCCTGGTTTCCGGCCGTGGAGGGCCTGCTGCGCAAAGCGGTCCGGTACCGCGTGCCCACCCTGGCCGTCTGCCTGGGCGCGCAGTTGCTCGCCACCGCGCACGCCGGGCTGGTCGAGCGGAGTCCGTCCGGGCCGGAGATCGGCCCCGGCGTCATCGGCCGGCGTGACGCCGCCGAGCAGGACCCCCTGTTCCGGTACGTGCCGCTGATCCCGGACGTGCTCCAGTGGCACTCCGACGAGATCACCGAGCTGCCCCGGGGCGCGACCCTGCTGGCGGCCTCCACCCGCTACCCGCACCAGGCGTTCCGGCTCGGTGACCGGGCCTGGGGTTTGCAGTTCCACATCGAGTGCGACACCGCGATGATCGCCGACTGGGCCACCGACTCGACCCTGCTCGCCGAGTTGGGCTACGACCCGGAGCTGGTGGTCGCGGCCTGCGACTCGGTGATGGTGGACGTCGAGGAGGTCTGGCAGCCGTTCGCCGCCCGGTTCGCCGCGCTGGCCCTGGGCGAGTTGGACGACAGCACGATCCGGCGCGGCCTGCCCCTGCTCGGGCACTGATGAGCCGGCCGACGAGGGCGCCGGGCCGGCTCGCCCGCTACGGCTTCGGCACCGCCGAGGACGACGGTGGCGCCCGCGCGGCGGACCTGCTCGGCCCGGACGGGCTGGGCCTCTGGCAGCTCCAGGAGCAGGAGCCGGTCGACGACACGGCCGGGGAGTTGCTCGCCGCGCTGTCCCGCGCCGCCGACCCGGACCTCGCGCTGCGCCAACTGCACCGCATCGTCGAGGCCGAGAGCCGGATCAGCGCCGCCGGCACCGGCTCGCCACTGCTCGCGGAGCTGCACGCCGACCCCGGGCTGCGGCGTCGACTGATCGCCGTCCTCGGCGCGTCGTCGGCGCTCGGCGACCATCTGGTGGCGAACCCCGAGCACTGCCTGGCGCTGCGCACCGCGCCGGACGGGCTCGCGCCGATCGCCGAGGGTCGACTCGAACTGGTCGGTGACGGCAATCCGGTGGCGGTGCTGCGCAGCGCGTACCGGCTGGCCCTGCTGCGGATCGCGGCGGCCGACCTCACCGGCGGCCGTGCCCTGGAGCAGACCATGGCCGCGCTGTCCGCGCTGGCCGACGCGACCCTGGCCGCCGCGTACGAGATCGCCGTCGACGAGTTGGCGGCCGGCACCGAGCGGCCCCGGCTGGCCGTGGTGGCCATGGGCAAGTGCGGCGGCGGCGAGCTGAACTACGTCTCCGACGTGGACGTGATCTTCGTGGCCGCCGAGGACGCCGACCTGCCCGCCGCGACCCAGGTGGCGACCCGACTGATCTCCGTCTGCGGAATGGTCGCCTGGCCGGTGGACGCCGCCCTGCGACCCGAGGGCAGCCGTGGCCCGCTGGTGCGTACCCTCGCCAGCCACCTCGCCTACTACCGCCGGTGGGCGCGTACCTGGGAGTTCCAGGCGCTGCTCAAGGCCCGCCCGGCCGCCGGTGACCTGCCACTGGCGAAGGAGTGGGTCGACCAGCTCGCGCCGCTGGTGTGGCGGGCCGCCGAACGACCCGAAGCGGTCGAGGACGTCCGCGCCATGCGCCGCCGGATCATCGACAACGTCCCGCCGAAGGAGCTGGAACGCGAGATCAAGCGTGGTCCCGGCGGGCTGCGCGACATCGAGTTCGCCGTCCAGCTCCTGCAACTCGTACACGGCCGTGGCGACGAGACGCTGCGCACGCCCGGCACCATCCCGGCGCTGCGCGCGCTGGTCGCCGGCGGCTACGTCGGCCGCGCCGACGGCGAGTCGCTGCTGCGCGGCTACCGCTTCCTGCGCGCCGTCGAGCACCGGCTCCAACTCCAGGCCCTGCGCCGCACGCACACCGTGCCCACCGAGCCGGGCGCGCTGCGCTGGTTGGCCGCCGCGCTGGGTTTCACGGCCGTACCGGGCCGCAGCGCCGTCGAGAGCTTCCGGGCCGACTGGGTCACCCACGCCACCGAGGTACGCCGGCTGCACGCCAAACTCCTCTACCGGCCGCTGCTGGAGTCGGTGGCCCGGGTGCCCGCCGACGGGCTCCGGCTCACCCCGGAGGCGGCCCGGCACCGGCTGGAGATCCTCGGTTTCGCCGACCCGGCCGGGGCGCTGCGTCACCTCCAGGCGCTGACCGGCGGGGTGAGTCGCACGGCGGCCATCCAGCGGACCCTGCTGCCGGTGCTGCTGAGCGAGTTCGCCGACGCGCCGGAGCCGGACCGGGGGCTGCTCAACTACCGCAAGGTGTCCGACAAGCTGGGCAGCACCCCCTGGTACCTGCGACTGTTGCGCGACGGCGGTCCCGTCGCCCGTCGGCTGGCCCGGGTCCTGGCCCTGTCGCGGTACGTCGCCGACCTGCTCGCCCGCGACCCCGAGGCGCTGCGGCTGCTCGCCGAGGAGAACGAGCTGGCACCGCGTCCGCGTCCGGTGCTGCGGGAGGGTTTCCTGGCGGCGGCGGCCCGGCACACCGATCCGGTCGAGGCGACCCGCGCCGTGCGCGCGTCGCGCCGCCGGGAGCTGGTCCGGGTGGCCTGCGCCGACGTGCTCTGTCGGGCCGGCGCACTGGCACCCACCCCGACCCGGGCGGACGGCGGCACGCGGCCGTCGCCGGGGCTGGCCGACATCACCGAGGTCGGTACGGCCCTCGCCGACGTCACCGACGCGACCCTCGCCGCCGCGCTGCGGGCCGCCCGGGCCAGCCAACCGGCCCCGGAAGGGCTGCGGTTCGCGGTGATCGGGATGGGCCGGCTCGGCGGGTACGAGTCGAACTACCTCTCCGACGCCGACGTGCTCTTCGTCTACGACCCGCCCGCCGGCACCAGCGAGAGCGCGGCCAGCGCCGCCGCGCACGCCATCGCGGAGGAACTGCGGCGACTGCTCGGCGTGCCCGCCCCCGACCCGCCGCTCGGCGTCGACGCCGACCTGCGCCCCGAGGGCCGCCAGGGTCCGCTGGTGCGCAGCCTCGCCGCGTACGCCCAGTACTACGCCCGCTGGTCGCGGGTGTGGGAGGCCCAGGCGCTGCTGCGCGCCCGGTTCGTCTGCGGCGACGCCGACCTGGGCGCCGAGTTCGAGGCGATGATCGAGCCGGTGCGTTACCCGCCCGGCGGGCTGACCCGCGAGCAGGTCGTCGAGATCCGCCGGATCAAGGCCCGGGTGGAGACCGAGCGGCTGCCGCGCGGGGCCGACCCGGCGACCCACACGAAGCTGGGTCGGGGCGGGCTGGCCGACGTGGAGTGGGCGGTCCAGCTCGTCCAGCTCCGGCACGCGGGCGCCGTCCCGGAACTGCGCGGCACGCGTACCCTCGATGCCCTCGCGGCGGCCGAGCGGGCCGGCCTGGTCGACCCGGCGGACGCCGCGGAGATGGCGGCCGGCTGGTCCCTGGCCGCGCAGGTCCGCAACGCGCTGATGCTGGTCCGGGGTCGGGCTGGCGACCAGTTGCCCCGGCACGGGGTGGAGCTGGCGGGGGTGGTCCGGCTGCTCGGCCGCGACGATCCGGGGAGGTTCCTCGACGAGTACCTGCGCACCGGCCGCCGGGCCCGCGCCGCCGCCGAACGGGTCCTCAATGGCTGACACGTCGTCGCGCCCCACCGGGCAGCGCATGGCGGGCACCAGCTGGGCGGCGGCGACCGGGGCCGCCGTGGTGCTGGCTGTCGCGTTCCTCCTCGCGCCGCCGATGGGCACCGACCTCGCCGCCCAGGTCGCCCGCGCCGGGTTCACCGAGCGGTACGGGGCTGCACCTGTGGACTTCGGCTGGTACGGCGGCGTCAACCAGTACGGCTACAGCCTCTTTACGGCGCGGTTGGGCGCGCTGATGGGGGTGCGTCCGCTCGGGGCAGTCGCCGCAGTGGTCGGCGCGGGCGCGCTGGGATGGCTGTTCATCCGCAACCGGGCGCGTCGACCGCTGCTGGCCGGAGTTCTCGGCGCTGTGGTGCTGGTCGGCAACCTGGCGAGCGGTCGGATCACCTTCGCGGTCGGGCTGGCGTTCGGGCTGCTGGCGCTCTGCGCGGTCAGCGCGGAACGCCCACCGCGTTGGCTCCGGTTGATGCTCGCCGTCGCCTGCGCCACCCTCGCGACGGCGGCCAGCCCGGTCGCCGGCCTGTTCACCGGGCTGGCCGGCTCGGCGCTGCTACTTGCCGCCCTGCGTACCGGTGACGGGCCGGGTCGCCCGCTGCCCGGAGGCTGGCGAGCCGAGCGACCGCTGGCCGAGGGACTCGTCCTGGCTGCGGCGCCTGCCGTCACGCTCGCCCCGATCGCATTCGTCTTCGGCAACGGCGGCACCCAGCCATATTCGGCCGAATCGATGCGGATCAACGTCGCGCTCGCGGTGCTGGTGGCGGTCGTGCTGCCACGTCGCCGCCGGGTGGTGCGCATCGGCGCGTTGCTCACCGTGCTGCTCCTGGTTGGGGCGTACTACGTGCCCAGCCCGATCGGGTCCAACGCCCTACGACTCCCGATGCTCTTCGCACTGCCCGTGCTGGCCGGGCACCTCGCGTTGCGGGGGCCGTGGCTGGCCGGGCTGCTCGCCGCGACCGTGTGGTGGCAGTCCCCGGTGATGCTGAGCGACGTGACCCACGCAGGTGCCCCGGAGAGCGCCGCGAGCTTCTATCAACCGCTCGTCGCCGAACTCGATAGGCGGCAGCCTGCCGGGCGGGTCGAGGTGGTGCCGTTGCGGGACCACTGGGAGTCCGCGTACCTGCCGCCGACCGTGCCACTGGCGCGGGGCTGGGAACGCCAGGTCGACAGCGATCGTAACGCGCTGTTCTACGACGGCAGCCTGAGCGCGCAGACGTACGAGCGGTGGTTACGCCACGAGGCGGTGACCTACGTGGTGCTCGCCCCGGACGCGCCCGCCGACAAGTGGGGCCGCGATGAGGCCGCGCTGATCCGCGCCGGCCTGCCGTACCTGCGGAAGGTCTGGAGTGAGAAGACCTGGAGTATGTACGCCGTGGTCGATCCGACGCCGCTGGTCGGCGCCCCGGGCAAACTCGTCGCCGCCGATCGCGGCTCGGTCCGGCTGACCGCCACGCCCGGCGACGTGCCGGTCCGGGTGCGCTGGTCACGTTGGCTGTCGTTGAGCGGCCTGGATGGCTGCCTGCGACCCGGCGCGGACGGGTGGACCGAGGTGCGCGCCGATGCTGCCGGCGAATACTCGATCTCCAGCGCACTCTTACCGGTTAACCACTGCTGACCGTCGGATTTGATTTTCGGACTACGCTATGACGCTGCCGAAGCGTCATAGCGTAGTCCGTTTGTGCGGGCCAGTTCGGGCACGGCATGGTCGTGGCGACATCGGTCTGGCGACTTGCGGAGCTACCGGCCTCCCGGCGCACGACTTCTGCTACGGTCCCTAGCCGGGCCAGCCTCCTTTGCCAGATGATTGATCGCGATTTCCCGCAGTTTATCGGACGCTCAAGCGACTACTCAATATTTTTGCCGGGCAGGGTCCGGCCGGTAAATGCGCTAGGCGGTCGCCCATCCGGTGCATTCGCGGTCGGTGTTGTCCGGACCTGCGCACACTCGGAACGAGGTGATAGTGCCGCCCCCCAAGGGGGATTCAGAGCCGCAGCCTCCGCCGCTCCGTCACACGCGGAAACGCTGGTGTGGCTGCTGCTTACGCAACCAGCTCCCCGGCCGGTCAACTCCAGGCAGGCCGCGAATATGGAAAACTGCCGTATGCGCTGACGTTGCACAGTTTGGCGGGCTAGCGGTCGTCCCGCTAGCCTTGCGAAACGTTCCGGGACATCAAGAGACACCGGGTCCGGACTAAGGCCTGTACGGAATGTGATACGGGGGACTGGAATGCCGTGGAGTAGACTGCCCGCTGGTCTTTCCGAAGCGGCGGAGCGTTTGGTGATTGAGCTGCGATTCCTCAAGGACAGCGCTTCATTGAGCCTGACCCGTCTGGGTCAGCGAACTAGTTACAGTAGGTCATCCTGGGAATGATGGCTCAACGGTAAACTGTTGCCGCCTCGACAGGCGGTGGAGCAACTGAGTGCCGTCTGTGGAGGCGACGGAGTCCTACTGACGGCGCTGTGGAAGGAAGCGGCCATGGCGCATGCGGCCAAACCTGGGAGACGGGGCTCAGGTGCTGCCGGGGGAGATAGTGGCCTTCGGTTGCGATCCGATGCCTCGTCCGGGGGCACTTGCCAACTGGCGGCCCGCGTCCGATGCCTCATCAGCGCCCCTGGGTCAGGCTTGAGGGCGATTCCCGGCCGGATGCCTGCCGTTGGCTTCCCGCCGACGTACTGGCAGCATGTCCGGCGTGCCTCACCACCTCGCGCGCTGGACCGGACTGGCGGGATCGGCGTTGCTCGCCGTCGCCGCGTTCCTCGGCGGCGCCCTGCCCGACTCGCCCCTGCGCAGCAACCCGGTCAGCATCTGGCAGGGGCCGAACGGGCCGCTGGTCATCGTCGCCTGGCTGGTCGGCACCGCGCTGCTGTCCTACGCCTGGTGGTCGCTGCGCGACAACGTGCCGTCGACCCGCTGGGCGCTGGTCACCGTCGGGCTCTGGCTGCTGCCGGTGCTGATCGCGCCGCCGCTGGCCAGCCGCGACGTCTACGCGTACGCCTGCCAGGGCGCCAGCTACGCCGCCGGGATCAACCCGTACGAGCAGGGTGTCTCCGCGCTGCCCTGCCCCTGGCTGGACAGCATCTCGTACATCTGGCGGGACACCCCGGCGCCGTACGGGCCGCTGTTCGTCGTGCTGTCCGGCGCGGTGGTCAAGGCCACCGGCTCGCTGACCGGCGCGATCGTGGTGTTCCGGCTGATCGCCGTGGCGGGGGTCGCGCTGATCGCGGTCAGCCTGCCGGTGCTGGCCCGGCGGGTGGGCGTACCGGCCTCGCGGGCGGTCTGGCTGACCCTCGCCTGCCCGCTGGTCGCCGTGCACCTGGTCTCCGGCGCGCACAACGACGCCCTGATGGTCGGCCTGCTGGTCGCCGGGCTGGCCGTGATCGCCTCCCGCCCCGGACGGCCCGGCCCGCTGCTCGCCGGTGGCGCGCTGCTCGGTCTCGCCGCCGGCATCAAGGTGACGGCGCTGGTCGTGGTGCCGTTCGCCGCGCTGGCCGCGATCGTCGGCGGGTACTCGATCCGCGCGTTGATCCGTTACGGCTGTTGGGTGGTCGGCGGCGCGGGCGCCGTCGTGGTCGGGGTGACCTTCGCCGCCGGACTGGACTTCGGCTGGGTCGGCGGGCTGGCCCGCGGCGGTGACGCGATCGCCTGGACCTCACCGTCCACGGCGTTCGGGCAGAGCATCGGCTACCTGGCGGTGCCCTTCGGTGGGCACGTCGACGCGCTCGCAGTCACCCGGGGGATCGGCGTCGCGGTGCTGGCGGTGCTGCTGCTGTGGCTGTGGTGGCGGGCCCGCACGCGGGAGCCGCTGTGGTACGCCGCCGTGGCGCTGACCGCCACGGTCGCCCTCGCGCCACTCTTTCATCCCTGGTACTGGGTCTGGCCCCTCGCGGTTCTGGCGGCCACCGCCCGGCGTACCGGATGGTTCATCGTCGTCGCGCTGGTCGCGTCGTTCCTGGTGCTGCCGGACGGCACCGGACTGCCCCGGTACACCAAGACGGTCGGGGCGCCGCTGATGACGCTGTTGGTGATCGTGCTGGTCGTCCGGTTGGTACGGTCGGCTCGGGCGGCCCGCCAACCGGTCGCCGCCGACTGAGGGAAGGTGTGCCGGTGACCACTCCCGGCGTACCACCGCCGATTCCCGGCCCCCCGTCCGCCCGGCTTGTCCGGTACGTCGGCCTGGTCGGCGCGCTCCTGCTCGCCGTCGCCGGGTTCCTCGGCGGGGCGCTGCCCGACGCCCCGCTCGGCGCGACCCCGGCGTCGATCTGGCAGGCGCCGGGCGGACCGGCGACACTGACCTGCTGGTTCGTCGGCAGCGCGCTGCTCGTCGGCGCGTGGTGGTCGCTGCGCGCCGGTGCGCCGTCGGGCCGCTGGGCGTACGTCACCGCCGGTCTCTGGGTCCTGCCGCTGCTGATCGCGCCGCCGCTGGGCAGCCGGGACGTCTACTCGTACGCCTGCCAGGGCTGGACGTACACGCACGGTGCCGACCCATACACGGTGGGGGTGGCCGCAGCAGGTTGCCCGTGGGTGGAGACGGTGGCACCGATCTGGCGGGACACACCCGCTCCGTACGGGCCGGTGTTCGTCCTGCTCGCCGCGCTCGCGGTGGGCGTCGGCGGCGGGCTCACGGGCACGGTCGTGGCGCTGCGGGTGATCGCGGTGGCCGGGCTGGTGCTGGCGGCGTACTGCCTGCCGTCCCTGGCGCGGGCGGCCGGCGTGCCGATCCGACGGGCGGCCTGGTTGGCGCTGGCCGCGCCGCTGGTCGGCGTGCACCTGGTGGCCGGGGCCCACAACGACGCCGTGATGCTCGGGCTGCTGCTCTGCGGGCTGCTGGTGGTGGTCCGTCGGCCGGGCGGCCCCGCGGCGCTGCTGCTCGCCGGAGTGCTACTCGGACTGGCGGTGACCGTGAAGGCCAGCGCGGTCGTGGTGGTGCCGTTCGCTGTGCTGGCGGGAGCGTCGGGCCGCACGGTGTTTCGGAGCGGCGTGTGGCTGGGCGGCGGCCTTGTCGCCGCGCTGCTGGTCGCCTCGGCGCTGTCCGGACTCGGATTCGGCTGGGTGGGCGGACTGACCCGCAGTGGGGACTCCGAGCAGTGGACGTCGCCGCCCACCGCCGTCGGCATGGTGGTGGACTACGCGGGTGCGCTGGCCGGGCGCGACCCGCAGGCGGTTCCAGTGGCCCGGACGGTGGCGTTGCTGCTGCTCGCGGTCGTGCTGGTGGCGCTCTGGTGGCGGACCTGGAGGAGGCTGCGGGCCTCGGGTGAACCGGTCTCGGACCGCTGCCGGGTGGCGCTGCACGGTGCGGGCCTGGCACTGGTCGCCACGGTCGTCCTGTCCCCGGTCTTCCACCCCTGGTACGCGACCTGGCCGCTGGCGCTGCTCGCGTTGACCGCCAGTCGGACGGCGTGGTTCGCGCTGCCGGCGGCGCTGGCGGCATTCCTGGCGCTGCCCGACGGCACCAACCTCGCCCGCTTCACCAAGGCCCCCGGCGCGGTGGTCATGACCGTGGTGGTCCTGGCTCTGCCGCTGGCCCTGCTGCTGCGCCGTAGTGACGACGGCACCCCACGAAGACGGGTGTCGACGCAGCGGCGTTAGGGCGGGGCCGGATTTGTCGACGCCCGGGTGCTGTCCCCCACCCCGTTGGGGAGGAGGCACCCGTCGAGGCTCATCCTTTGCTCTGCTTCAGCGGAGGCAACACCCGGTGTCCGATTATCGGACGTCAGGTGTTTCCTCTACTGAAGCAGAGCAAAGGATGAGTGGGACACATGCCGTCCCTCCTCGGAGGGGCAGGCCGGGGCACGCCGCTCGCTGGACGTGCCGAGCGCGACCAGACCGAACCCGACCCGACCCGACCTGGCGAAGCGCGAGCGTGCCAATGCGTCTGGGCCGGCTCCGCGAATCGCGGGGCCGGCCCAGACGGTGGTGCGTGTGACTGCTCAGCAGTCGTAGTACATGGCGAACTCGTGCGGGGTCGGGCGCAGACGCACCGGGTCGACCTCGTTGGCGCGCTTCCAGTCGACCCAGGTGGAGATCAGGTCGGGGGTGAAGACGCCGCCCTCGAGCAGGTAGTCGTGGTCGGCCTCGAGCGAGTCGAGCACGGCCGGCAGCGAGCCCGGGACCTGCTTGACGTCGCCCCACTCCTCCGGCGGGAGGTCGTAGAGGTCCTTGTCGATCGGCGTCGGCGGCTCGATCTTGCTCTTGATGCCGTCCAGGCCGGCCATCATCATGGCCGAGAAGGCCAGGTAGACGTTCGCCGACGGGTCCGGCACGCGGAACTCGACGCGCTTGGCCTTCGGGTTGCTGCCGGTCACCGGGATGCGGGTGCAGGCGGAGCGGTTGCGCTGCGAGTAGACCAGGTTGACCGGGGCCTCGTAGCCGGGGACCAGGCGACGGTACGAGTTGACCGTCGGGTTGGTGAACGCCAGCAGCGACGGCGCGTGGTGCAGCAGACCGCCGATGTACCAGCGGGCCATGTCGGACAGGCCGGCGTAGCCGGTCTCGTCGTAGAACAGCGGCTCCCCGTTGAGCCAGAGGCTCTGGTGGGTGTGCATGCCGGAGCCGTTGTCACCGAAGAGCGGCTTGGGCATGAACGTGGCGGTCTTGCCGTTGGCCCAGGCCTCGTTCTTCACGATGTACTTGAAGAGCTGGAGCTGGTCACCGGCGTGCAGCAGCGTCGAGAACTTGTAGTTGATCTCGGACTGGCCGGCGGTGCCCACCTCGTGGTGCGAGCGCTCCACGGTGAAGCCGGTGTCGACCAGGCGGCGCACGATCGAGTCACGCAGGTCGGCGTAGTGGTCCACGGGCGGCACCGGGAAGTAGCCGCCCTTGTAGGCGGTCTTGTAGCCGAGGTTGCCGCCCGACTCGTCGCGGCCGGTGTTCCAGGCGCCCTCGATCGAGTCGATGTAGTAGAACGACTGGTGCGCCGAGGTCTCGTGGCGGATCGAGTCGAAGATGTAGAACTCCGCCTCGGCGCCGAAGTAGGCGGTGTCGGCGATGCCGCTGGCCGCCAGGTACGCCTCGGCCTTCTTCGCGACGTTGCGCGGGTCGCGGCTGTAGGCCTCACGGGTGAACGGGTCGTGGATGAAGAAGTTCAGCGCGAGCGTCTTCTGCGCGCGGAACGGGTCGATGAACGCGGTCGCGACGTCCGGGAGCAGGAGCATGTCCGACTCGTGGATCGCCTGGAAACCGCGGATCGACGAGCCGTCGAACGCGAGGCCGTCGGTGAAGAGGCCGTCGTTGACGGACTCGACCGGCAGGTTGAAGTGCTGCATCACGCCGGGCAGGTCACAGAAACGAACGTCGACGAACTTCACGTCCTCGTTCTTGAGGTATCGCAGGAGTTCCTCGGGATTGGCGAACACACATCCTCCTGGCACGTCCACGGGGTGGCTAGGCTTCTGGCGACGCTAGGGCCGGGGAGTTGCCCGGCCATGTCTTCAGTGTTTCTGCCGTGTTACGTCCCTCGCGGAGCGTCAGGATGCTCCTGTCCGGGCGCTCAACCTGCGGGAACGGCGTACCGGCTGGGTCAGTGTAGTGACACTTGAGGTCATTGGCCCGAATCGGCACGCAGTGGTGACGGCACTCCGAGGGGCCGATCGGGACGCGGATACCCTTGATCGCTGTGACCAACCCGCACGTCCCGGCAGCGCCGGCCAGCGACCCCACCTTCACCCCGCCGAGCCTGGGGCGGCGCTTCGGAGCGCTGATCATCGACTGGGTGCTCTGCCTGCTGGTGGCCAACATCTTCGCCGACCCGGTACGCGACGGCTGGGCGCCGGTGCTCGTGTTGATCCTGGAGTACGGCATCTTCCTCGGCCTGTTCGCGCAGACCCCGGGCATGTACATCACCAAGGTCCGCTGCGTGAACTGGCACGACGGTGGCCGGATCGGCCTGCTCCGCGCGCTGGCCCGGGGCGTGCTGCTGGCGCTCGTCGTACCCGCGCTGATCATGGACGAGCACCGCCGTGGGGTGCACGACCGCCTCGTCGACTCGGTCGTCGTCGACGCCCCCCGCGCCTGAAGCCAGGCTTCACCGAAAAGAGCCGGACCCGCGGGGGTCCGGCTCTTCTACGGTGTACGCGTCAGCGTCGCGGCTGACGGGCGCCGCCCGGGGGCCGCATGTTCTTCGGGATCGTGCCCTTGGGCATCTGCGGACGGGCGGTGAGCGCCTTGAGGCGCTTGTCCAGCGAGTTGACGTCCTTGCCGCTGAGCGCGCGGGGCAGCCGCAGCAGCGTCGTGCGCAGCTTGCGGATCGGCAGCTCGCCCTCCTGCTGGCCGATCACGTAGTCGTGCAGCGGGGCGGAGCCGATGACCTTGGCGAGTCGGCGCTTCTCCTGCCCGAGCAGACCGCGTACGCGCTGGGGGTTGCCCTCGGCCAGCAGGATCACGCCCGGCCGGCCGATCACCAGGTGGACCATGTCCATCTGCGTGGTGGAGCTGACGGCCGGGGTGACCCGCCAGTCGCCGCGCATGTTGTCCATGATCTGCGCCGCCGCCCCGGGCTGCCCCTCGGCGGCGTTCATCATCGCCGCGTTGGACCGCAGGTTGAGCACGATCAGGACCGCGAGCAGGGCGAACAGGATGCCCAGCGGCAGCCAGATCCAGCTCCAGAGGATCACCGCGACCACGGTGAGCGCGAGCGGGATGAGCACCGCCGCGGCGACCAGCGGCGCGAACCACCGGTCCTGCTTGGCGGTGAACTGGAACACCATCCCGATCTGCTTCAGCCGTTGGCCGAACGAGACCTTCTCCTGGGGCTTTGCCATGCCGGAGAGTCTAGTGGTCGCCGTCGCCCGGGTTGATCCGCGTCCGGGTGCCGCCGAGCCCGCCGTCCAGGCGTGACGGCGGGCCGCGCTCAGACGCGCGGCAGGTAGATCCGCCAGCCGTCGACGGTGACCAGGTCGAGGGCGTCCGGTCCCGCGCCGAGTCGCCCGTCGAGCCGAGCAGCCAGCGGTGAGCCGGCCGGCGCGACCCAGGCCGGCGCAGCGGCGGCCTCCACCTCGCGGCGGTACGCGGGGTAGCGGTCGAAGCCGGGGCGCAGGTCGTCGTCCACGACCGCGCAGACCACCTCCTCCGCGGTGGCGAAGGTGAGGCGGTTGCAGGTCCAGTAGCCGGCGCGCACCTGTCGTACCCCGAGGTGACGCAGCGCGGCCACCAGTTCGGCGTGCCGGGCCTCGTCGGACCGGTTCGCCGACGTCGTCCGCGCCGCCTGCGTCGTCGCGTAGGCGGCGGTGAGCAGCGTGGCGGCCAGGACGACCAGCGCGATCGGCCGGGCCGCGGTTGCCCCCGGCCGGGACCGGGCCAGCGCCCAGACCGGCCAGAGCAGCGCCGGCACGGCGATGAGCAGCGTCGACAGGTACCGCGAACTCTCCGCCGGGGTCAGGCCGGAGGAACTGCTCACGGTGTACGCGACGAGGGTCGCCACCGCGGCCAGCACGAGGGCCAGCCGCACCGCTCCCGTGACCCGGGGCGACACCTCGTCCGAGCCGGCCGGGGCGGGTGGGCGGCGCAGGGTCCGCCAGGCGGTGCCGGCCGCGACGACCAGCAACACCGGCAGCGCGTACGCCCACCACAGTTGCCAGGTGGCGCAGGAACCGGGGCCGCAGAACCCCATGCCCAGCGGCGGCCCGACCAGCAACCCGCCGTGCAGCCGGTCCGTCCAGCCGGCGGAGTCGTCGGCACCGCCGGCGGCGAGCACCGCGCTCACCGGGTTCCGGCCGGTCAACAGGCTGTGCGCCAGCAGCGGGGCGGCCCCTAGCAGGACTGCCGCGCCGACGAACGGGCCGGTCCGCCCGCGCAGCTCCCGGTGGCGGAACCCGACAAGCACCGCGCCGGTCGCCACGACGTACGGCAGCACCAGCGGGTCCACCCACAGCATCAAGCCGGCCAGGAACCCCCAGGCGGCCCAGCGTGCGAGTCGCCATCCGGGTCGTCCGGCGGCCAGGTCGACGGCGAGCAGGGCGAGCGCGACCCCGACGGCGTTCATCTCGGGGTAGCCCCCGCCGGCGATGAGCTGGTTCTTGACGACCCGGTCGGCGCCGAGGGCGAGCAGGACGACCACCAGCAGGCCGAACCAGCGGTCCCCGGTCAGCCGTAGCGTCAGCCGCCAGGCCAGCAGCAGGAACAGCGCGTACAGCGCCAGCGTCGGCAGTCGCAGTCCGAACAGGGACGGGCCGGCGAGCGCGACCACCGGCGCGGCCAGGTACGCCTCCAGGGTGCCCATGTACTGCTGGCCGTAGAACCAGACCGGGAACCCCTCGCCCCGGGCGATGTGCAGCGCGGCAAGGCCCATGGTCGCCTCGTCGCTGTTCGTCGGGGGAGTCGCGTGTGCCACCAGCCAGAGCCGGTAGCCGATGCCGGCGAGCAGGGCCAGGGCGGTGAGCCAGCCGAGGAGTCCGAGGCGGACGCCGGGCCGCGGACGCGGTCGGTCCGCGCCGCGCGGCTGGTCGCGTACCCCGGCGGTCATCGCACGATCATGACACCCGGGCGCCGCACGGTCCGTGCGGCGCTGTCGGCGGGTCAGCCGGCGGTGGTCACCGTGGTGGCGGCGCGGGCGTCGAGCGCCTGCTGGTAGAGCCGGCCGGCACGGTACGACGAGCGCACCAGCGGACCGCTCATCACCCCGGCGAAGCCGATCTCCTCGGCCTCCTCGCGCAGCTCCACGAACTCCTCCGGCTTGACCCAGCGGGTCACCGGGTGGTGCCGGGGGGAGGGCCGCAGGTACTGCGTGATGGTGATCAGCTCGCAGCCCGCCTCGTGCAGGTCGCGCAGCGCCTGCGAGATCTCGGCCCGCTCCTCGCCCATGCCCAGGATGAGGTTGCTCTTGGTGACCAGGCCGTCGGCGCGGGCCTGGCGGATCACGTCCAGCGAACGGTCGTAGCGGAACGCCGGCCGGATGCGCTTGAAGATGCGCGGCACGGTCTCCACGTTGTGCGCCAGCACCTCGGGACGGGAGCCGAAGACCTCGGCCAACTGCTCGGGGACCGCGTTGAAGTCGGGAATCAGCAGCTCGACGCCGCAGCCGGGCTGGAGGGCGTGGATCTGCCGGACCGTCTCGGCGTACAGCCAGGCCCCACCGTCGGGCAGGTCGTCGCGGGCGACACCGGTGATGGTGGCGTACCGCAGACCCATCGAGACCACCGACTCGGCGACGCGACGCGGCTCGTCGGCGTCGAACTCGGCCGGCTTGCCGGTGTCGATCTGGCAGAAGTCGCAGCGCCGGGTGCACTGGTCGCCGCCGATGAGGAAGGTGGCCTCCCGGTCCTCCCAGCACTCGTAGATGTTGGGGCAGCCGGCCTCCTGGCAGACGGTGTGCAGCCCTTCGCGCGACACGAGCCCGCGCAGCTGGGTGTACTCCGGGCCCATCTTGGCCTTGACCTTGATCCACGGGGGTTTGCGCTCGATCGGCGTCTCGGCGTTGCGCGCCTCGATACGCAGCAGGCGACGCCCCTCGGGGGCGGCCGTTGCGGTACGCGCTGCCTGGCCGGTCGTCGGCGCGGAGTGCTCGATCGTCACGAAAACGAGCCTACGCCGGATGGTGGCCGTCTATGTACGTCAGGCGACCGGCGTCACGCCGCTGATGTTGTGACGCCGAACACCGGCGAGCCGAAAAAAGGCGTCACACGCCGGCGGTCGGGGTGTTAGCGTCGCCGGCAACAGCGACGCACGGCGCCCGCCGGGGTCGAGCTGACCGACCCGACGGTACGTCCCCTCGGGCCGCCCGCCGTGCCACCGCCGTTCGACCTGTACCGGCCGGCGCTCACCGCGAGTCTGCCCACCCAGCTGGACAACGCGCCCACGGCGCTGCGGCACCCGACCCGGTCGGCCGCGCTGCGGATCTCGGCGGCGGCGGTGGCCGGGTTCCGGGCCGCGCTCGACGCGCGCGACTTCGTGGAGATCCACACTCCGAAGGTGGTCAGCTCCAGCACGGAGAGCGGGGCGAACGTGTTCGCGCTGGACTGGTTCGGCCGGCCCGCGTACCTGGCCCAGTCGCCGCAGTTCTACAAGCAGCTGATGGTCGGCGTCTTCGAACGCGTCTACGAGGTGGGGCCGGTCTTCCGGGCCGAACCGCACGACACCGTCCGGCATCTCGCGCAGTACACGTCGCTCGACGCGGAGTTGGGCTTCGTGACCGACCACCGGGACGTGATGCGCGTACTGCGTGACACCGTGGCGCAGATGTTGGGCACGACGGGCGAGCGGGCCGGCGGCGCGCTGGCCGCGCTCGGTGTCACGCCGCCGCAGGTGCCAGCAGTGCCAGCAAGGCAACCGGTGCCAGGCGTGTCAGTGGTGCCCGTTTGGGTAGGCGGCACCATGGCGTCCGTGCCCATCCCGCACTCTGCGCGAGAGATCACGGACGACCTGGCCCGCCGCATCGGTGCCGGGAGTTCCCGCGCGGGTCGCGCTTGCCAACCTACGATGCGTTGGCCGAGGAGTACGGGTCGGCGAGGCGGACGGTCGCCCGAGCAGTCGACACGCTCAAGGCGCGCGGTCTGGTCGTGGGCGTGTCCGGCTCCGGCGTCTACGTAGCGGAATAGCCTCGATCAGCGACAACCCATGTGCGGAGTGGGCGGGCTCTAGGCCGTGTGTCAAGGTCCTCGGTCGAGCCGAGGGGCGGACGGCGGACACCACGATGAGGGTGATGCCTGTGAGTCATCTTGATGACCCACAGGCATCACGTTCAATGGAGGGGGCGGCTCCGATCCGGCCGGACCACGGGCACGCGAGCGACGGTTCACCAGCGGCCGAAACGGCCGGTCCTCTCGGCCTCCGCAGGCCGGCCAGGGGCTTTGACACACGGCCTAAAGGCGCGGGCCACCTAGGCGGTGGCCGGCGAGTGGTGCTCAGACCTCGACGAGGGTGGCGAGTCGGCGCTCCACCACCGGGAGCACGTCGGCGACGGTGACCGGACGGCCCAGCTCGGCGGTGAGCGAGGTGACGCCCGCGTCGCGGATGCCACACGGCACGATCCGGTCGAAGTAGGTCAGGTCGCAGTCGCAGTTGATCGAGAAGCCGTGCAGCGTGACGCCCCGGGCGACCCGGATGCCGATGGCTGCCACCTTGCGGGCCGGCCCCCGGTCGTCTTCGGGCACCCAGACCCCGCTACGCCCCTCGACCCGGCCGGCGGTCAGCCCGAACTCGGCGCACACGTCGATGAGCAGCTGTTCGGTGCGGCGAACGTAGGCGACCACGTCCACCGGGTCGGGCAGCCGCACGATCGGATAGCCGACGAGCTGCCCCGGCCCATGCCAGGTGATCTTGCCGCCCCGGTCCACGTCGACGACCGGAGTGCCGTCCGTCGGCCGGTCCCACGGCTCGGTGCGCTTGCCCGCCGTGTAGACGCTCGGGTGCTCCAGCAACAGCACGGTGTCGCCGCGCTCGTCCGCCACCACCGACTCGTGCAGGCGCCGCTGCTCGTCCCAGGCGGCCTGGTAGTCGAGCAGGCCGGCGCGGACGGCGGTGAGGCCGGAGATCGTTGTTGTCACGGTGTCCAGCCTAGTCCCGCTCGCGGCGATCTTCCCTGGTGAGCCGCCTCACCAGCGAAGATCACGCCGGCTGCCGGTCGTGGTGGACGATCCTCGCCCGGCGTCACGCCGACGCGGTCCGGGCCGTGGCGCGGCGGCGACGAACCCGGCGTACGACGAGGGCGAGGGCGAGCAGTGGTGGCACGGCAAGCGCGAGGTACAGCCCGAGCGGGGCGGCGAACGGCGACGGCCGGCGTTCCGGCCCACCGAACGCGTCAGGGGTCAGCAGGTCGCCGGGCACCAGCAGGCCGGTCGAGCCGACCGGTGCGGTCACCAGCACCTCCCGGCCGCCGCCGGGCGACAGCACGGCGAGCACGGCCTTCCGGTCGGTGTCCTGTTCCGTTCCGCTCACCTGCCGCACCACCGGGTCGTCGCCGCGCCAACCGACGATCTCGCTGGTCGGGGCGGCGACCGGCAGCGGCTGGCCGACCGCCTGGCCGGTGGCGGCGTCCAGGAACTCGATCCGCAGGGTGCGCGTCGCCGTCTGCTCCGCCGTGCACGTCAGCCCGGCACAGCCGTCGAAGGCGAGCAGGGCGATCCGGCGACCGTCCGGGTGCCAGGCGGCCGGACCGGCCAACACCCGCCGATCGCCCAGGTCGACCTGCCACCGGGGGGCGCCGCCGGCCGGGTCGACGACCACCAGCCGCTGTCGGCTGGCGAGCGACGCCGCCGGGTCGGGAGGACCAGCCACCGCCAGCAGGTCACCGCCGGGCGACCAGACCGCCGCGTGGTGGGCGGCGAAGGTGCCGGCGGCCACCACCTGTTCGGTGCCCCGGAACGGGTCGACGACGAGCAGGTCGTCGGGTTTCTCCGGGTCGTTGAGCTGCTGGTTGTCCGGCCCGTAGGTGATGACGCCATCGTCGTTGCTGCGGCTGCCCAGCACGTGTTGCCCGTCAGGTGACCAGGCCAGCGGGTCCACCCCGGTGGTCATGGTGCGGCTCTGCCGGCCGGTGGTGAGGTCGAGCAACTCGCCGGACTGCGGCCGCAGGTAGTGCCGCCCGTCCTGGGAAAGCAGCCCGTGCCCCTCGGCGATGCCGATCGGGATCAGCCGGTATCCGCCGTCCCGGGCGACAAGCACCCCGGTCGACTCGAAGTAGCGAGTCCGGTCGGTGAAGAACACGAGCGCGGCCGGACCGGCCGGGCGTTGCCGCACGGTGGCCTGCCACAGCCACGGATTGTGCACCCGGCCCGGAACCACGCCGGCCGTGCGGTCGGCGACAGCGCCTGTCGCAGCCGTGGCGGCGGGCGCGCCGAGCGCCACGAGTACCAGCGCGACAGCGGCGGTGGCCCCGCGCCGCACGTGACGGCCCGTCGCTCCCATCGGTCCATTAGACCCGATGAAGGCCGGTCAGGATGCCCCCCGCCGGTCGCGCCGCGGCTACCGATCGGTCGGTGGGATCCGCCAGAGCCAGACGTCGTCGACCCGTTGCGGCTCGCCGAACAGGGCGGTGGCGGTACGTCGGACCGCCGCCTCGTCGACCTCGAACTTCGCGCCGTGCACCGCGTCGGCGAGGACGACCGTCTCGATCCGCCAGTGCCGCAGGTCGGAGCGGACCTCCGTCCGGGTGCCGTCGGTGATGATCGGCACCAGCCCGGTGCGGCCGGCCTGGTCCATCAGCGCGCTCAGGGTGCGGGGCACCGGACCGATCCGGCCCCGACCGTCGGGGCCGCCCGGGCCCAAGAAGAAGCCGCCGGGGATGGCGAACTCGCCCTGCCGGTGTGACAGGGCGTACGCCTGCCAGCGCTGACCGTCGGGGTAGATG
Source organism: Micromonospora sp. NPDC049102 (assembly GCF_043197485.1). Lineage (NCBI taxonomy): Bacteria > Bacillati > Actinomycetota > Actinomycetes > Micromonosporales > Micromonosporaceae > Micromonospora > Micromonospora sp. NPDC049102. The sequence continues at coordinate 28,048 of NZ_JBICTE010000006.1, forward strand.
TCGACGGTCAGCGGCGCCGGGGTCAACGTGTTGCCGTCGGAGACGTAGTCGCGCCAGGTGCCGGAGGTGATGAACCGGGGGATCGGCTCCCGCTCGTCGGTCAGCAGCGGGGTGGGCAGCAGCGGCAGCAGGGCCACCGCGAACCCGATCGCCCAGGCCAGCTCCGTCGAGCGGTGCCGGGGTGGGGAGGTGCGCAACTGCTCGACGGTGTACGCCAGCAGCACCCCGATCACCGGCGCCACCACCAGGGCCAGCCGGGCGGGCAGCGCGGCGTTCACCACCGGCAACTGGCCGAGGACGTCGAACGGCATGGGCAGGTCGGTGCGCCGTCCGTCGACCTTCGCCACCGGCCCGAAGGACAGCACCGTGAAGATCACCGCGACGATGCCCAGCGCCCAGAGCACGGCCCGGCGGCCGGGGTCGGCGCGTCGCCAGAGCGCGACGAGGCAGACCACGGTGAGTACGAGCAGGGGGACGCCGAAGAACGAGTTCTCCTCGGTGGGGTTCGGCGCCAGCGCGGTGCCGAGCCCGGCCTCCCCGGCCAGCGAGCGGCGCGGGAACGCGGCGAAGGCGGCGATGTCCTCGGAGTGGATCACCGGGTCGAAGCCGGTGCCGTGGAACCGCTGCGGTCCCGCGAAGTGCAACCACAGCGGGTACGACAGCAGCACGCCGGCCACCACGGCGGTCACGCCGAGCCCGCGCAGGAAGGTGGGCAGCGCGGCGCGTGCCTCGGCGCGGTGGGCGGGGTGCAGCGCCCAGACGGCGACGAACACGCCGAGCGCCAGGGCGGCGAAGAACAGCCCCTCGGCGGCGATCGAGAAGGCCACCGCGACGAGCACGCCGAGGATCACCCCGTCGCGCAGCCAGTGCCCGGGGCGGCGCAGCGCGAACAGCCGCCAGATCAGCAGCGGCACCAACCACCCGGCGGTCCAGTTCAGGTGGGCGTTGGCGTGCGAGACCATGCCGGGGGAGTAGGCGATGAAGAGGCCACCCACGCCGGCCGCGAGGCGGCTGCGCACCAGGTGCCGCGAGAGCAGCCAGTACCAGGCCAGCGCTGTGGCGAACAGGTTCAGGGTGAGGATCACGAGAAACGTCGCCGGCGGTCCGACGAGGTACGTGAGCGGGGCGAAGACCACCGCGTACACCGTGATCGAGGTGTTGACCGCGAGGTTCACGCCGTCCGGGACGTTGATCAGATAGGTGAAGAAGGGGTTCTCGCCGTGGGTGACCGCGTGCCCGCCGAAGGCCAGCAGCCACTCGAAGAGCGCCTGGTCGCTGGAGTTGACGGTGATCGTGCGGACGTTCGGGTCCCGCCACAGCCCACTGGTCACCCAGACGGCGAGCGCGAGCGCCACCAGCGCGACGATCAGGTCGGCCCGGCGGCCCCGGAGGGTACGCGGCGACGACGCGGGTGCGGGCCCGGTGGCCAGCGACGGGGAGGAGGGCACGCAGCGGACGTTACCAATCGGACCTGGACGAGCCGGTCAGACCGGCGGTAGTCGTCGGTTCCCGTGCCGCCGTGGCGGGGGCAGTTCGACGTACACAACGACTGTCGTGAATGTGTTGGTGTGCCCCATGTCGAGGCGGTGACACATCGTCGTAACGTCTCGGCAACTTGACCGTGACCCAGTTCACAGTCTGCCCCGTCAGGAGGCCACCGTGCGCCGCTCCCCGGCGCTGCCCCCGTTGATCATGAAGTTATTGCCGCGACACGCCGACGAGGCGGGCAATAACTTCATGATCAACGCGCCGTTTCAGTCCTGGAGGGCTGCTTTCAGGGCCTCGGGGAGGGTGGGGTGGTGGTAGGGGTAGCCGGCGTTCGACAGCACGCCGGGGAGCACTCGGGTGCTGGTCAGGGCCTCGTGGGAGAAGCCGCCGAGCGCTACCTTGAGGGCCAGGGCGGGGATCGGGATGATCGCCGGTCGGTGCAACTGCCGGGCCAACTCGCGGGTGAACTCGGCGTTCGTCACCGGGTTCGGGCTCACCACGTTGACCGGGCCGGCGATCTCGTCGTGGGTCAGCAGGAAGTCGACGGCGTCCAGCCAGTCCCGCATCGAGATCCACGGCAGCCACTGCCGGCCACTGCCCAGGCGCCCGGCGATGCCCAGCTTGAACGGCAGTAGCTGCGGCTTGAGCAGTCCACCGTCGCGGTGCAGGGGCAGGCCGGTGCGCAGGCGTACCACGCGTACCCCGGCGTCCTCCGCCGGCCGGGTCGCGGCCTCCCACACCCGGCAGACGTCGGCCAGGAAGCCCTCGCCGGCGGGCGCGTCCTCCTCGACCACCCGGTCGCCCGTGTTGCCGTACCAGCCGACCGCCGACGAGTTGAGCAGCGTCCGGGGCCGGTCGCCGGCGGCCAGCCCGGCGATGGTCGTCGCGAGCGTGGTCGTGCTGTCCACCCGGCTGGTGCGGATCAACCGGCGGTAGTCGTCGTTCCAGCGCTTGTCGCCGACGCCCGCGCCGGCCAGGTTGATCACCGTGTCCGCCTCGGCGACCACGGCCGGGTCGAGCTGGCTGGCCGTCGGGTCCCACTGCCGCTCCCGGGGGTCGCGCGGCGCGCGGCGCACGAGCCGGGTGACCTGGTGCCCGTCGGCGGTGAGCCGGTCGCCCAGCCGGGTGCCGAGGAAGCCGGACGCGCCGGCCATGAGGATCCGCATGCCCTCATCTTCGCCGAAAACCCCACCCGTGGACGCGCCCCGGCTCCACTCCCCGCCGATCTTGCACTTTGTGTCGCCGTTATGCCGGGTATGGCCCGTTTCGCCGCGACAGTAAGTGCAGGATCGGCGAGGTCAGGGGCATGGGTCCTTCGAGGTCAGGGGCGCAGGTCCTTGAGGAAGCGCTCCACCTCGGCGTACGCGTCGGCGGGGAGGGGGCCTTGCTCCAGGGTGGTTAGGTTCTCCTCGGCCTGGGCCACGGTGCGTAGGCCGGGGATCGGCACCGTACGCGGACTGCGGGCGAGCAGCCAGCCCAGCGCGCCCTGCGCCAGGGTTCGGCCGTCGGAGGTCAGCGCCGCCCGGACCTGCTCGACCCGCCCCGCCCACTCCGGCGTCGGACGGCCGTCGGTGTACCACCGCAACCACTCGGGTGCCCGGCCGCGGACGTCGTCCGCGCCGAGGGAGCGTGTCGCACCGGTGAGCAGCCCCATCGCCAGCGGCCCCCGGTTGAGGCTCGCCAGGTCGTGCCGGTCGCAGACGTCGAGGACCGCCGCGTTGTCGTTCAATACCGACTCGTCGTGCTGGATGGCGGCACAGCCCCTGCCGGCAGCTGCGAACGCGTCCGCCGAGGCAGGGTCGTCGGTGCTCCAGCCGTACGCCCGGATCTTGCCCTGGTCGACGAGGCCCTCCAGGGTGTCGATCAGGTCGAGCGCGGCGGGCGCCGGGAGTTCGTTGATGTGCAGTTGGTAGAGGTCGACGTGGTCGGTGTCGAGCCGGCGCAGCGAGTCCTCCAGGCTGCGGACGGCGGCGGCCGGGCTGGCGTCGGTGCCGAGCCACCGCCGGGTGGCCTCGTCGCTGACGTTGCCGAACTTGGTGGCGATCACCGCCGCGGACCGTCGGCCCGCGAGGGCCCGGCCGAGGACGCGCTCGCTGTGCCCGGCGCCGTAGTTGCTGGCCGTGTCGAACAGGGTCACCCCAAGATCGAGAGCCCGGTGGATCGTCCGGATCGACTCGTCGTCGTCGACCTCGCCCCAACCGAACGGCTGCCCGCCGTCACCCCAGAGCGGACCGCCGATCGCCCAGCATCCCATCCCGATCGCGCCCACCTCGATGCCGCTGCGTCCCAGCGTGCGTGTCGTCGTCATGCGGACCAGCCTCCAATCTGGAGTGCGCTCCAGGTCAAGGGCTGGCTAACATCCGGGGCATGACCGGTTACGCCCCCGCCGAGGCCGCCCGGCGCAGCGGCTTCAGTCTGGACACGCTGCGGTACTACGAGAAGATCGGCCTGCTGGCCGACGTGGGTCGCACGTCGGGCGGCCGGCGGGTCTTCACCGACGACGACCTGAGCTGGCTGCTGCTGTTCCGCTGCCTGCGGGACACCGGCATGCCGATCGCCCAGATGTGCCGGTACGCGTCGCTGGCCCGCGCCGGTGAGCACACCGTCGACGAGCGGCGCGAGCTGCTGCAACTGCACGCGGCGCAGGTCGAGGAGCAGATGCGCCTGCTCCAGCGCCAGTACGACCATCTGCGGGAGAAGATCCGCTTCTACGAGCGGTTGCCCGGCGCGCCCGCTCCCGACGAGGGCCGGTGATCGCGGGGCCGACCCGGCGCGGGATTCGCTCCGTTGCGCCGATGTGGGGGTCTCCCCGGCGGGCGACGCCGCCACATCGGCGACCGGGAGGCATCCCGGTTCAGTCGGCCGGCGCGGTCAGGCCGAGCAGCTGCTCGGCTGTCCCGGGCCGGCCGGCGAGCGCGTTCAACGCGCTGACCAGCCGCTTCTCCTCGTAGCGGAAGTGTGTCTCCAGCAGGGCGGCCAACCCGTCCAGCTCGGCGCGTACCTGATCGGTCGGCAGCGGTCGGTCGTCGCCGAGCAACTCCTCGACCCGCGCGAGGATCCCCGCCACCACCTCGTGGTCGACGATCAGGTTGGCCAGGACCGGGCGTAGCTCGGGCACCTCGTCGGCGAGGACCCGGAACGCGCCCGCGTCCTCACCGGTGTGGTGGCGGCCGAGCGCGGCGCAGAAGCTCAGGCAGTGGGCCCGTAGGTCCCGCGAGGGGGTGTCGAGGTCGGCCCGGAGGCGGGCCAGTTCCGCGCGGAGCCAGAGGTGGATCTCGATCATCTGATTGCCGACGGCGGCGAGCCGGTCGGCCGGTGAATTCGTCGGGTGCACGTACATCCCATGCTGTCCCGCGCCTCCATGCCCTCGGCGGCCATCGTGCCGGGTACACCGCGACGCTGTCCGCAGTCTAGATCGACGTCGTCAGGGCGTGGTCGGCTCGTCGGGCTCCCGGACGTCGTGCCAGCGGGCACGCCACGCTGCCTCGTGTGCCTCGTGCGTCGTCCGTTCCTCAAAGACCGCGGCCCGCAACGCGTGCCGGGAGCCTGACATCGTCAGCACCTCGACGGCCACCAGCCCGACGCAGATCGCGGTGGCCAGGGTGAGAACTCCCAGCGCCGGCAGGTGCAGGCCGATCGGCAGGGCCACCGTGAGCGTCAGGATGACGCCCACGCGGGTCCAGGTGACGGTGTGCAGGGTCCGCAACTGGAACAGCATGTTGACGGCGAAGTAGGTGATCAGACCCCCGAAGAGCATCGGCACCGCCGGCCCCTGGATCTTCTCCGCGATACCGCCGGCCGGGTCGGTGATCTTGTGCAGGATCTCCTCGTTGCCGATGGAGAAGAGGATCACCCCGGCGATCATCGGCAGGTAGAGGTACGCGTACGCGTCGCGGGCCATCGCCACCCGGGGAGCGCCCTCCGCTGCGTGCAGCGCGATCCGGGCGGCCGGCCCGACGAAGTCGAAGTGCGCCCACCAGAGGGCGGCGGTGATCACGATGCCGAGCGCGGCGGCGGCCACCGCCGGCGAGGTGACAGGCTTGCCGAGCAGGTTGCCGCCCACTCCGGTGGAGATGATCGACTCGCCGAGCGCGATGATCAGGATGAGGTCGTAGCGCTCGGTCCAGTGCTCCGCGCTGGTCACCCCCCAGCCCCAGGTGCCGACGATGAAGCCGGTGGCGTACTGCACCACCACCACGGCGATCCACAGCCCGTCGCGGACCAGGGCGCCTCGGTCGGGATCGGTGATCTGCGGCGGGATCAGCGCGGCGGCCAGCAGCAACACGATGCTCAACGCCAGCTCCGGGGCGAACCGTCGGAGTTGGCGTCGCTCCTGCGGGCTGTCCCGCACCACGTGCTGGTACAGGAACATGTGCACGGCCCGGACCACGACGTAGCTGATGGCCACCAGCATCGGGCCGGCGGCGCTGCCCATCGGGTCGCTGAACGCCTGCGGCAGCCCCAGCGCGAACGCGAACAGCGCGACCATCGAGATCACCATCAGTGCCGGTACGTAGCCCTCGCCGAGCCGTACCCGGGTGGCGACCAGGCTGTGCACCACCCAGATCCACCAGAGCACGGCGAGCACCAGGGCGGCGTGCAGCAGTTGGCGGCCGGAGATGTTCGAGGCGGTCGCGCGGGTGATGATGAAGAAGGAGAAGACGAAGACCAGGTCGAAGAAGACCTCGAACTTGTCCACCCGGGCACCGGGCGCGATGGGGACGGCCGGTCCCAGTTGTCCACGCCCCCGGTAGCCGCCCACGGTCCCACTCTGGCAGCGTGTGGCCTGGTGGGAGGACGGAACGGGTCAGCCCGCGTCCGGTGGCCGCAGGCCGTCCATCAGCAGGTCGAGCAGCCGGTCGGCCTGGGCGCGCTCGCCGGCGGCCAGCGAGATCCCGCTGAGGCCGGCCAGGACGTCACCGGCGGCGACGTCGCCCCGGACGCTGCCCGCCGCCGCGCCCGCGCCCAGCAACCGGCCGAGCGCGGCCAGCAGCAGGTCCCGGCTCTGGGCGTACGGGTTGGCGCCGGATGCGATGACGAGGCGCAGCGCGTCCGCCATGCCCCTTTTGGTGGCGAGGTAGTCCGTGAAACGCGACATCCACTCCCGTAGCGCCCGCTCGGGCGGCAACCGGTCCAGCAGTTGCGGCGCGGCGTCGCAGAGCCGAGCCAACTCGTTGCGGTACGCCGCCTCGACCAGCGCCTCGCGGGTGGGGAAGTGGCGGTAGAGGGTGCCGATACCGACCCCTGCCGCGCGGGCGATGGCGTCGAGCGTTACCTCCGGCCCGGGGCGGGAAAACGCCTGGACCGCGGTCTGCAGCAGCCGTTCGCGGTTGCGCAGCGCGTCCGCCCGCAGTGGGCGGGGGTTGGTCTCCGGCAACATCTCCTCCTCGCCGGGCAGGTGGCACGGACAGGACATGGCAAGCGGAGGGAACTCCGGTTAGTCTCGACCGCAGCGGAGGATCCTCCGCTTCCATCGTACCGGCGGGCCGACCGGCCCGCCCCAGCCTGGACAAGGATGGATCATGACGACGAGCAACCCGATCACCACGTCGTTCGCCCACGACTCGACAGCGATGGACGTGATCCGGGGCGTGGACCTGGTCGGCCGGCGGGCGATCGTCACCGGCGGGTCGTCCGGCATCGGCGTGGAGACCGCCCGTGCCCTGGCCAGCGCCGGCGCGGAGATCACCCTGGCCGTCCGCAACCCGGACGCCGGCCAGAAGGCCGCCGACGACATCACCGGCACCACCGGCAACGACCACGTCCTGGTCGCCCCGCTCGACCTCGCCGACCAGGGTTCGGTCGCCGACTTCGTCGCCAACTGGGACGGCCCACTGCACATCCTGGTCAACAACGCCGGCATCATGGCCGCGCCCCTGAGCCGCACCCCGCAGGGCTGGGAGATGCAGTTCGCCACCAACCACCTCGGGCACTTCGCGCTCGCCACCGGGCTGCGCCCGGCGCTCGCCGCCGCCGACGGGGCCCGGATCGTCTCGGTCAGCTCCGCCGCCCACCTGCGCTCGCCGGTGGTCTTCGAGGACATCCAGTACGACCGCCGCGAGTACGAGCCGTGGCAGGCGTACGGGCAGTCGAAGACGGCCAACGTGCTCTTCGCCGTGGAGGCGAGCCGCCGCTGGGCCGACGACGGCATCTTCACCAACTCGCTGATGCCCGGCGCGATCCGCACCAACCTCCAGCGCTACGTCAGCGAGGAGGAGCTGAACCGCCTGCGTTCCGGCAATGCCGCGGCGTGGAAGACCGTCGAGCAGGGCGCTGCCACGTCGGTGCTGGTGGCCGCGTCCCCGCTGCTCGACGGTGTCGGCGGACGCTACTTCGAGGACTGCCAGCAGGCCGCGCCCGCCCGACCCGGCACGCGCACGGGCGTGGCGGACTACGCGCTGGACCCGGAGGCGGCCGAGCGGCTCTGGAAGGTCTCGACCGACCTGCTCAAGGGCTGACCCGTCACGACGAAAAGGGCGCCCCGGTCGAGATGACCGGGGCGCCCTGTTCGTGCTGCGAGGTGGATCAGGCCAGGCCCAGCTCCGACTCGAAGTTGCCGGCCTCCAGCCGCTCCTTGACCGCGCTCAGGAAGCGGGCCGCGTCGGCGCCGTCGATCAGCCGGTGGTCGTACGACATGGCCAGGTAGACCATCGACCGTACCGCGACGACCTCGCCCAGGTCCGGGTCGTTGACCACGACCGGCCGCTTGACCACAGCACCCGTGCCGAGCATCGCCGACTGCGGCTTCGGCACGATCGGGGTGTCGAAGAGCGCGCCCCGGCTGCCCGTGTTGGTGAGCGTGAAGGTCGCGCCGGCGATCTCGTCCGGGCTGATCTTGTTGGTCCGGGTCCGCTCGGCCAGGTCGGCGACCCGCTTCGCGATGCCACCGAGGTTGAGGTCACCGGCGTTGTGGATGACCGGCACCACGAGGCCCCGCTCGGTGTCCACGGCGATGCCGAGGTGCTCCGCAGCCGGGTAGGTGATCGTGCCGCCGTCCAGGTCCAACTGGGCGTTGACGATCGGGTACGTCTGCAGCGCCTCGACCGCGGCGAGAGCGAAGAACGGCAGGAAGGACAGCTTGACGCCGTGCCGCTGCACGAACGAGTCCTTCGCCTGCGCCCGCAACTTCGCGACCCGGGTGACGTCCACCTCGACCACCGTGGTGAGCTGCGCCATCTCGTGCAGCGACTCCTGCATCCGGTTGGCGATCGCCTTGCGGATCCGGGGGAGCTTCTCGGTGGTGCCCCGCTTGCCGCTCGGCTGCGGCTTCGCGGCCGGCTTGGCCGGGGTCGCCGCGCTAGCCGCCGGCTGTGCCGCCGGAGCCGGCGCGGCCTTGGCGGCCTTGGCCTTCTCGGCCGCGTCGAGGACGTCCTGCTTGCGGATCCGGCCACCCACACCGGTGCCGTTGAGCGCGGCCAGGTCCACGCCGTGCTCGCTGGCCAGCTTGCGCACCAGCGGCGTGACGTACCCGGCTGCCTCCTCGCCGCCGCCCTGCGCGGGGGCGGACGGGCGCTGCGGCGCGGCCGTGGGCGCGGACGGCTGGGCCGCCTGCTCGGCCTTCGCCGGTTGCGCCGAGGTCTCCGCCTCGGCGGACGGCTCGTTGTACGACATGCCCGGGGTCGGCTCCTCGACCTTGGGCTCCGGCTTCGGCTCGGCCTTTGGCGCCGGCGCGGCCTCCGCCTTGGGCTCGGGCTTGGCCTGGGCAGGGGCACCGCCGGCAACGCCGATGACCACGAGGTCGGCGCCGACCGCGGCGGTCTCGTCCTCGGCGACCTTGATCTCCAGCACGGTACCGGCGACCGGCGACGGAATCTCGGTGTCCACCTTGTCGGTGGAGACCTCCAGCAGCGCCTCGTCCACCTCGACGGTGTCGCCGACCTGCTTGAGCCAGCGGGTGACCGTACCCTCGGTGACGCTCTCGCCCAGGGCCGGCATCTTGACCGCGGTGCCCTCGCCCGACGACGCGGCGGCCGGAGCCGGCGTCTCGGCCGGGGCCTCGTCCTGCGCCACCTCGTCGGCGGTGCCCTCGGCGGCGGCGGTCGGCTCGGCGGCCGGCTCGACCGACTCGGCCGGGGCCTGCTGCTCCGGCGGCGCGGCCTCGCCGCCGCCGGTCGACTCGCCCTCACCGGCGATGACGGCCAGCTCGCTGCCGACCTCGGCGGTCTCGTCCTCGCCGACCACGATGCGGCTCAGCACGCCCGCCGCAGGCGACGGGATCTCGGTGTCGACCTTGTCGGTCGAGACCTCGAGCAGGGGCTCGTCGACCTCGACCGTGTCGCCCTCCTGCTTGAGCCAGCGCGTGACGGTGCCCTCGGTGACGCTCTCACCGAGCCGGGGCATGGTGACCGATACCGGCATGTTCTCCAGACTCCTTCATTCCCCTGGGGGATCTTCGCCCGTCGCCGGACGCCGCGGTTTGGGTGATCAGGCGTGTACGTGCAGCGGCTTACCGGCGAGGGCCAGGTGCGCCTCGCCCAATGCCTCGTTCTGGGTCGGGTGGGCGTGCACGAGCTGGGCGACCTCCGCCGGGTAGGCCTCCCAGTTGTAGATGAGCTGCGCCTCACCGATCAGCTCACCCACCCGGGCGCCGATCATGTGGACACCGACCACCGGGCCGTCCTCCACCCGGACCAGCTTCACGAAGCCGGTGGTCTTGAGGATCTGGCTCTTGCCGTTGCCACCCAGGTTGAAGTTGAAGGTCTTGACCTTGTCGGCGCCGTACTGCTCCTTGGCCTTCGCCTCGGTCAGGCCCACCGACGCCAACTCCGGGTCGCAGTAGGTGACGCGCGGGATGCCCACCTCGTCGATGACGGCCGGGGTCTGCCCGGCGATCTCCTCGGCGACGAAGATGCCCTGCTGGAAGCCGCGGTGCGCGAGCTGGAGGCCGGGCACGATGTCGCCGACCGCGTAGACGTTCGGCACGCTGGTGCGCAGCCGCTCGTCGGTCACCACGTAGCCGCGGTCCATCGTGACGCCCTGCTCCTCGTACCCGAGGTTGGCGGTGTTCGGGCCGCGACCGACGGCGACCAGCAGCAGCTCGGCCTCGACGGTCTCGCCACCCTGAATGGTCAGCTTGACGCCGTTCTCGGTCTTCTCGACCTTCTCGAACGGCTTGCCGACCTTGAAGTTGATCTTCCGCTTGCGGAACGCCCGCTCCAGTGCCTTCGACGACTCCTCGTCCTCGGCGGCGACCAGCCGGGGCAGCGCCTCGACGATCGTCACGTCCGCACCGAAGGACTTCCACACGCTGGCGAACTCGACGCCGATCACGCCGCCACCGAGCACGATCACCGACGACGGAACCCGGTCCAGGGTCAGCGCGTGGTCGCTCGTGATGATCCGCTCGCCGTCGACCTCCAGGCCGGGCAGGCTCTTGGCGTACGAGCCGGAGGCCAGGATGATGTTGCGGCCGGTGTAGCGCTTGCCGTCCACCTCGACGACGTTCTTGCCGACCAGCTTGCCGGCGCCCGCCACGAAGGTGATGTTCTTCGAGCCGCCCACCAGGCCCTGCAGACCCTTGTACAGGCGGGAGATGACCCCGTCCTTGTACGAGTTGACCCCGGCCATGTCGACGCCGACCAGCTCGGCCTTCACGCCGAACTGCTCCGACTCGCGGGTCTGGTCGGCGATCTCGGCCGCGTGCAGCAGCGCCTTCGTCGGAATGCAGCCGTTGTGCAGGCAGGTGCCGCCGAGCTTGCCCTTCTCGATGAGCGCGACCGAAAGGTCGAGCTGGGCGGCGCGCAGCGCCGCCGCGTAGCCGCCGCTGCCACCTCCGAGGATGACGATGTCGAAGGTTGCGTCGTTCGGCTCGCTCACGCTCAACTCCCAGGTCGCGTCACTGCATCGGGGGTCACAGAGGGGTAACACGGACACACCCCACCTCGGTCATCTTGTCACCACCGGGCACAGGGTGCGTAGTGAGGTGCCCAACGACACGTCATCGACACGTACCCTTGGCACCGTTGTCGATGACGTCAGGTGGGGGAGAGGTTCGGTGGGGTTGTTCCGGCGCCGGAAGCAGGCGCGTGTGCTGAGCCACGACCGCGCGGCCGATCGTGGCGATCTGACCCATCTGGAGAACTTCATCCAGAGCCGGCGGGGCGTCGAGGCGTTCATCGAGCCCCGGACGACGGTCACCGAGACCACCGTCATCCTGATCGCCGACGACGGAGAGTGGACCCGCCGCCGGATCGACGGCCCGGACGGCGCGCGCCGCTTCGCGTACCGGATGGGCATCCCGGTGTACGACGTCCGGCTGATGGGATACCCGCAGCGGATGCGCGACTTCAACGAGCGTCGCAAGCGCCGCCCCGACCAGTACTGAAAAGAGGGGCTCCCGGTAGCCGGGAGCCCCTCTTTTCGCACGCTGTCAGCCGTTGGCCGCGACGTCCTCGACCAGTTGCACGAGGGTACGGACCGGCACGCCGGTGCCGCCCTTGGTCCAGTAGCCGGTCGGCTCGCCCGAGTGGTAGCCCGGGCCGGCGATGTCGATGTGCGCCCACGACACGTCGTCCGCCACGAACTCACGCAGGAACACGCCGCCCTGGAGCATGTGCCCGGCCCGGTCCATGCCGGCGTTGACCTGCGAGATGTCCGCCACGTCGGAGTCCATGCCCTTGCGCACGTCGTCCGGCAGCGGCATCGGCCAGGCCGGCTCGCCGACCGTGTCACCGGCCACCTTGACCCGGTCGCACAGCTCGGGCGTACCCATCACACCGGCGACCCGCTTGCCCAGCGCGATCACCTGACCGCCGGTCAGGGTGGACGTCTCGAACAGGTAGTCCGTGCCGTCGGCGCAGGCCCGGGCGATCGCGTCGGCCAGGACCATCCGGCCCTCGGCGTCGGTGTTGAGCACCTCCACCTTCTTGCCGCTGAACATACTGATCACGTCGCCCGGCCGGTAGCTGGTGCCCGACGGCATGTTCTCGGCCATCGGCAGGTACGCGTTGACCGCCACGGCCGGCTTCAGCGCGGCGATCGCCAGCATCGCCGCGCCCACCGCCGCAGCGCCCGCCATGTCGGACTTCATCTCCCACATGCCCTGCGCCGGCTTGATCGAGATGCCGCCGGTGTCGAAGGTGATGCCCTTGCCGACCAGCGCGACCCGCTTGCCGTTGCCGGCGTCCTGCGGGGTGTAGGTAAGCTTCACCAACCGCGGCGGGGCCTCCGAACCCTGCCCGACCGCGATGATGCCGCCGTACCCGCCGGCGGCCAGCTCCGCCTCGTCCAGCACCTCGACGCCGAGGCCGGCGTTCCGGGCGGCGGCGGCCACGGCGTCGGCGAACGACGGCGGACGCAGCTCGTTCGGGGCGGTGTTCACCCAGTCCCGGCTGAGCCGGACCGCGCCGGCGACGGCCTGCGCGCGGGTGATCTCCGCCTGGGCGCCCGCGTCGGCGGCGTCCGGCACGGCGATCAGCACCTCGGCCACCGGCTCCCGGCGGGTCGGCTGCGGCCGGGTCTTGTAGCCGGCGAAGCGGTAGCCGCCGAGCAGCGCGCCCTCGGCGACCGCCCGCAGCGCAGCCGGCGCGTCGGCGTCGTCGGGCAGTGGCAGGTTGAGCGCCACCTTCGGCGCGCCCGCCAGGGCTCGCACGGCCGCGCCAGCCGCGCGACGCAGCGTCTCCGGCGCCGGAGCGGCACCCGTCGGCTCCGGGCCGAGCCCGACCGCGACGACCAGCGGAGCCGTGATGGTACCCAGCGTGGCCAGCTTGATCACCTCGCCGGGGCCACCGGTCGCGCCGAGCAGCGCCAGCGTCTCGGTCAGCTTGCCGTCGAACGCCACGGCGATGCTCTCCGCACCGCTGCCGAGCAGCAGGGTGCCGGCGAGGCCGCTGGTGGCGTCCTGCTCTCCGGTCTGGCTGTGCACGCCGATCACGATCGCGTCGACGGCGAGCTCCGCCGGGTCGGTGTCGACCAGGCTCAGGGTGGTTGTGCGGGGGGATGTCACTGAAGCTACTCCGGGCGGGCCGGGCCGGTCGCGTCGTCGCGTACCAGCGGTGAAGGTCTCCGGCGGAACCTACCCGCCGGACGTCAGGGCTGTCCCGTCGATCACACCAACGGGGTCCCGCCGATGCTAACCAGCGGCGTAACCCCCGGTAAGTTGCCACCCATGACCGACGTGACCTCCTCCTCCGCCGCGACCCGGCTGCGCCGTTCCCCGCTGCACGAGCGGCACACCGCCGCCGGCGCCAAGTTCGCCCCCTTCGGGGGCTGGGAAATGCCGCTGGAGTACGCCGGCGGCGGGGTGCTCAAGGAGCACACGGCGGTGCGTACGGCGGTGGGCGTCTTCGACGTGTCGCACCTGGGCAAGGTCCGGGTGACCGGCCCCGGCGCGGCCGACTTCGTCAACTCCTGCCTCAGCAACGACCTGGGCCGGATCGGGCCCGGCCGCGCGCAGTACACGCTGTGCTGCGACGACGCCACCGGCGGTGTGGTGGACGACATCATCGCCTACCTGTACGCCGAGGACCACGTCTTCCTCATCCCGAACGCGGCGAACACCGCCGAGGTCGTACGCCGGTTGCGCGCCGCCGCACCGGAGCGGATCACGGTCACCGACGAGCACGAGGCGTACGCGGTGCTGGCCGTGCAGGGCCCCCGCTCGGGCGACCTGCTCGCCGCCCTCGACCTGCCCACCGAGCACGGCTACATGAGCTTCGACGCCGCCGGCCTCACCGACGGCCTCGCCGAGGTGGAATTGACCGTCTGCCGTACCGGCTACACCGGCGAGCTGGGCTACGAGCTGGTGGTGCCGGCGGAGCAAGCGGTGACCGTGTGGGACGCGCTCTTCGCCGCCGGTGCGGCGTTCGAGCTGCGCGCCTGCGGCCTGGCCGCCCGGGACACGCTGCGCACCGAGATGGGCTACCCGCTGCACGGGCAGGATCTCTCGCTGGACATCACCCCGGTGCAGGCCCGTTCCGGCTGGGCGGTCGGCTGGGACAAGCCGGCGTTCTGGGGCCGCGACGCGCTGCTCGCCGAGAAGGCCGCCGGCCCCCGTCGTACGCTGCGAGGCCTGGTGGCCGTCGACCGCGCCATCCCGCGCCCCGGCATGACCGTGCACGTGGGCGACGAGCAGGTCGGCGTGGTGACGAGCGGCACCTTCAGCCCCACGAGGAAGCAGGGCATCGCCCTCGCCCTGGTGGACACGGAGGCCAACCTGACCGACGGCACCGAGGTCGAGCTCGACATCCGAGGCCGCCGAGCCCCAGTAACCCTGACAAAACCCCCCTTCGTAACCCCCTCAACCCACTAACCCCTCCCCGGGGCACTCCCACCCCCACCCCCACCCTCCACCCGGTTGATCATGAAGTTATTGCCAGGACACGCCGACAGCGGTGGCAATAACTTCATGATCAACGCGCTCGGGGCGGGTGGGGTGGGTGGGGTGGGGTGGGGGCCGGGGGTGGGGGTTAGGGGGTTGGGGTGGGGGGTTCGCCGGAATCTAGGACTGCTTGGGTCCAGCCGCCTTCGATGACTCCGGTCGCGTCCAGGACCGCCCAGTCGACGACGTCGGACGACTCGACCACCACCGGGGCGCCGATCCGGACGCTCTCGTCGGTCGCCGCGTCGCTGGCGCTGACGCCGACGATCCGCTCCGGGGTCTCCCACGACGTGACGCCCGCCCAGACGTACTCCGGGCCGTCGTCACCCGGCAGGCCGTACTTGACCACCAGTTGCGACTCGGCCGGTAGGTGGCCGGCGACGAAGCGGGCCCGGGCGTCGCCCAGCGCGGCGCGGGCGGTAGCTACCGCACGGCTCATCGCGTCACCCGAGCGGGCGTAGCGCACGTCCGGCTGGATGCCGGAGAACAGGGTCGCGCAGGCGGCGGCGTAGTAGCGCCCGTCCGGGCCGGGGTGCCCGGCCGGCGGGCGCAGGCTCAGGAACGAGTCGGCCTCCGGGTCGGTCGCCGGGTCCAGTTCCAGGCGCAGCAGCACCGGGGCCGTCGCGCCGTGCTGCTCCGGGTTGCCGTACGCCACGGCGATGTCGTGCCCGGTGACGGTGGCGAGCACCGGAAGCTGCACGAAGGCCGGCACCTCCTCGCCGTTGAGGCCGTCGGTCCAGTCCCGCAGCAGCCGACGGGCCGCCCCGGTCATCACCGCACCCCAGGCGCGGGTGAGGTGGTCGGGCACACCCTGGGTCTGCAACTCCAGCAGCCCGAAGCGACGCAGCCCCTTCGTGGTGAACCACAGCCCCTCGGCGTCGGACGAGTACGGCACCAGCACCCAGTCGACCAGTCGGATGCGGCCCTGCTCGTCGGGGAGCGAGCGCAGCGCGGTCGCCGGGTCGAGGAACTGGAGGCCGAAGACGTCCACCACGTCGCTGTCGACGGACTCGGCGACCGCCGCCGCTACCGCCCGTGCCGCCCACTCGTGTGCCGGCGGCCAACCGGGCCGGTACTCGGCCTGCACCACCACCAGGTGTGTCGCCGCCGCCAGCCGGGCCAACTGCTCCTCGGTGGCGCCAAATGCGGTGAGCAGGTCCGGCGGCAGCGCCGGGAACTCGGCGATCGGCCGGGTGTCCACGCTCATCAGCGGGCTGTCCAGCATCTGCCGGGCGAGCCCGTGCACAGGCTCGGCCAGCCGGCCGGTCAGCGCCGCCACCGCCGTCTTCGCGCTGACCTTCGGTAGCCCCGCCATCGGCACCAGGTAGGTCGCGCTGAGCGACTCCGGCACCGGGACGGGCAGGAAGTCGTCCGTGATGAGCATGTTCGTTTCCCCCGGTGGCCGCGCCGGTGTTGTCGAGCCGAACGCTACCCGGCCGCGCGTGCCGGCTTCAGCCGGACAGCACCACACCCAGGTAGACCAGCGTGGTGACCACCTCGACGGTCGCCCCGAGCACGTCGCCGGTGATGCCGCCGAGCCGGCGTACCACGTGGTTCAGCAGCGCCACCGCGACGGCCAGCGCGGCCACGACGGCGAGTGGCCCCTGCCACGGGCGGCCCGGCACCGCGGGCACCGCCAGCAGCACGACGGCGACCGCGCCGACGGTCAGGGCCGCCGGGCCGACCGTGCCGGCCACCATGGCGCCCAGGCCGTCCGGCCGGGCCGCGGGCACGCCGCGCCGACACGCCATCGTGACGCCGAGGCGGCCGGCGGCCGTCGCCGCGACCACCGCCGCGAGGCACGCCGGCCACGACCGTCCGGCCAGGTCGGCGAGTGCGGCGGCCTGCACCAGGAGTACGACCACCAGCGCCACGACGCCGAACGGCCCGACGTCCGGCTTCTTCATGATCTCCAGGGCGGCGGCGCCCCGGCGGTACGAGCCGAGCGCGTCCACCGTGTCGGCCAGCCCGTCCAGGTGCAGCCCCCGCGTCAGCAGGGCGGCGATGCCCACCGTGACGCCGGCGGCCACCAGCGGGGGCGCGAGCAGACCGGTCAGGAGCAGGACACCACCCAGGAGTACGCCGAGCAGCGCGCCGACGGCCGGGGCGAGCGCCATCGCCGTACCCGCCACCGGGCGGTCGATCCGCCCGGCGTGTACCGGCAGCGTGCTGAAGGTGGTGACGGCGAGCCGGACGCCCGCGACGAACCGCGACTCAGCCGGCACGCCAGCCCGACGCCGGCTCGTCGGCCCCGGTGCGGGTGGGGCCCGGCCCAGCCGGCTCCGGCTCGACGAACTCCGGGTCGGTGTAGTCGGGCCCGGTGTACGCGGGCTCGTCGTCGGCGTACTCGCGTTCCGGCTCGTCGGGGCCGTTTGGGTCGGCGTCGCCGGTGAGCGACGGGTGGACCGGCAGTGCGGCGGCCAGCGCCAGCACCGAGCGCAACATCGGCAGCGCGACCAGGGCGTTCGCACCTTCGCCGAGGTCCAGCCGAAGGTCGAGCAGGGGCGTGAGGCCGAGCACGTCGGCGGCCAACCGCACCGCGGGGTGCTGGCCGTGGTCGGCCAGCAGGCACCAGTGCCGCGCCTGCCCGGCGAGGTCACGACTGACCATCCCGGCCGCCAACCCGACCGGCCCGTCCAGCAGCACCGGCACCCGGCGGGCGGTCGCGCCCAGCAGCACGCCGGTCGCCACGGCCACGTCGCCGCCACCCAGCTCGGCCAGCACGTCCTTGGCACTGCGTGGCGAGCGGCGGGTGCGATGCAGGGCGTCCCGCACGGCCGCGCAGCGGACCATCCAGGCCGCGTCGTCGATCTCACCGGACTCGGTGATCACCCGACCCAGCACGGAGGGCGGTTCCGCGCCGGCGGTGGCCGCCAGCACGGCCGCCGCCGCCGCCTCGGTGCCGGCCCCGCACGCACCCAGGACCAGCAGTTGTACGCCCGCGTCGGCCGCCTGCTCGGCCAGCCGCCAGCCGTAGCGCAGCGCCGACTCGACCTGCTCGCCGGCGAGCGCGGGCCGGGTCTCCATCGGGGCGGCGGCGGGAGTGTCCACGACCTGGAGGCTCGCGCCGGCCTCGGCGGCCAGCCGGGCCAGTGCGCCCCGGCCGGCGCGGGCCTGCGCGGCGCGCCGAGCCGACTCGCCGGCGACGGTGCCGGCGGAAGCGCCGCCCGCGTGGTCGCCGTTGAGCAGCAGCACCCGCACCGAACCCCAGGCGACCGGCGACGAGGTGCCCTGGGTGGCGGCGGCGAAGCCGACCACCCGGTCCAGGACGCCCAGCCCCGCACCCGGCACGTCCAGCGTCGCCAGCCGGTCCACCGCCTGCGGGCCCGCGTACTCGTCGGGCATCGGCAGCTCCATGCCCGGCTGGATGACCAGCCCGGTGGCCACCATCGGCAGCGCCATCGTCGGCGCGGCCCAGGGGTTGCCCGGCTCCTGGTTCGGCGCGACCGGCGGGGTGTGGGTCAGGACCTCGGGAAGCTGTACCTCGGGCGTGGGCTCCGCGTCGCCGAGGGCCGCGTCAGCCCGACCCGGGGCGCCCTGGCTCGGGGCGGCGTGCCGCGCGGCCGTACGCACCGAGCCGACCGAGGCGGACCCGGTCGGCGCGACGGTCGCGGCGGTCGCGGCGGCCGGCTTCAACCAGGCGGGTTGGCCGGCGACCACCAGCACCACGGCGTCGCAGGCGTCCGCGACCGCGCGGTTGGCCGCGCCGAGCGCGTCGGTGAACGCCCGCCCCAGCGGGGTGGTCGGCACCAGCGACAGCCCCACCTCGGGGCTGACCAGCACCACCCGCGCCGCGCAGGAGCGGATCGCCTCGGCCAACTCGGCGATCGTCGCCACGTCGTCGGCGGGCTGGTACTCCGGGTCGAGCAGCACTGTCACCCAGCCACCCAGGTCGTCCACGAGAAGCGTCTCGTTGGGCTCGGCGGACGCGAGCACGTCCGCCAGCCGGCGGGGCTCCCCGGCGGTCTCCTCGGTGGTCCAGCTACCCGGCCGGCGGGCGCGGTGCGTCGCCAGTCGGGTCGCCCACTCGGTGTCCTCCGGGTCGCCCTGCGGCGCGGTGGCGACGTAGCGCACCACCGGCGCGTCGGCGACCAGGGACTCGGCGAACTCGGACTTGCCGGACCGGATACCGCCGAGCACCAGGACCGTGTTCCACCCGTCAACGGACATGCCCGTACCTTAAGGCCGCCCGGGGTCGCTCTGCCTGCCGGCCCGGCGCTCGCGCGAAGGCCGTCCCGATCCCGACGCTCGGCGGACTCCGACGGCCCCGAAGGTGGGCGAGAGGCCGTTGCGCGCCGGGCCGACTACGCTGGCGGGGGTTCGTCCCACCGGGACTTCAGCGGCGAGGGGAGACGCGGCATGGCGTGGAGCTGGCGGTACGAGGGCACGGACGGCCAGACGGTCGAGGGACCGGCGGAGTCGTTCAGCAGCCAGGCCGACGCCGAATCCTGGATCGGTCAGACCTGGCGTGAACTCGCGGCGTCCGGCGTCACCTCGGTCGCGCTCGTGGAGGACGACCGGGTGGAGTACCGGATGAGCCTGCTGCCCACGGCCGAGTGATGGCGTACGACCGGCCGGGCGCCGACAAGCTGGTGCTCGGCGTGCCGAGGGCGGCGTTCCGGCCCAGTCCGGTCTTCCTCGGCCTGGTCGCGCTCTTCGCGGTCAGCGGAGTGCTGGCCTGGAACGGCTACGGCAGCGTCCGCTTCGACGTGTTCCTGTTCGTCGTCTCCGGCTGGCTGGTGTCGCTCTGCCTGCACGAGTACGCCCACGCGGTCGTCGCCTACCGCGCCGGCGACCGGGACATCGCCCACCGTGGCTACCTGACGCTCAACCCGTTCAAGTACACCCACCCGCTGCTGTCGATCGTGCTGCCGGTGGTGGTCGTGCTGCTCGGCGGCATCGGCCTGCCCGGCGGCGCGGTGTGGGTGGACCGGCACGCCATCCCGGGACGGCTGCGGCACACCCTGGTGAGCCTGGCCGGTCCGGCGACCAACGTGTTGTTCACGTTGCTGCTCGTGCTCGCGGTACGAATCGGTACCACCTCGGGAGGACCGGTCGAGTTCTGGGCCGGTGTGGCGCTGCTGGCGTTCCTGCAACTCACCGCGAGCGTGCTCAACCTGCTGCCGGTGCCCGGTCTCGACGGCGGCAACATGATCCAGCCGTGGCTCAACGCGCAGTGGCGCAGGATGTACGACCTGTTCGCCCCGTACGGCTTCCTCCTGCTCTTCGCACTGTTGTGGAACCCGCGTATCGGCGGCTGGTTCTTCGACGCGGTCTTCGCGGTCGGTGACCTGCTCGGTCTGCCGTCCTGGCTGTACGCCGCCGGCCTGGACCTGATCCGCTTCTGGCAGAGCTGAGTCGAGCTGACCTGAGGTGTCCGGTCCGGCCGGCGCGGGCGCGCCGACCGGACCGGTCCTTGGTCAGGGTCGCTGCGCGGGAGACTCGGTCTTGGCCGGGTTCCGCTCGACGACCGGCTCGATGATCTCGTCGATGGCCTTGAGCAGCTCGGCGTCGAGCGTGACCCCGGCCGCCTTGACGTTGTCGTGCACCTGCTCGGGGCGGGACGCGCCGATGATCGCCGACGACACGTTCGAATTCTGCAGGACCCACGCCACGGCCAGCTGGGGCATGCTCAGCCCGGCCTGCTCGGCGAGCGGCTTGAGCCGCTGCACCCGGGTGAGCACGTCGTCGCCCATGTACCGGGCGATGAAGTTCGCGCCGGACTTCTCGTCGGTGGCGCGGGAACCGGCCGGCGGCGGCTGCCCCGGCAGGTACTTGCCGGAGAGCACGCCCTGCGCCATCGGCGACCAGACGATCTGCCCGATGCCCAGCTCCTCGCTGGCCGGTACGACCTCGGCCTCGATGACCCGCCACAGCAACGAATACTGAGGTTGGTTGGAGACCAGCGGGACGTGCAGCTCGCGGGCGAGCGGGTGGGCGGCGCGCAGCTGCTCGGCGGTCCACTCGGAGACGCCGATGTAGTGCGCCTTGCCGGAGTGCACGACGTCGGCGAACGCCTCCATCGTCTCCTCCAGCGGCGTGCTGTAGTCGTACCGGTGGGCCTGGTAGAGGTCCACATAGTCGGTACGCAGCCGGCGCAGCGAGCCGTTGATCGACTCCATGATGTGCTTGCGGGACAGGCCACGGTCGTTGCGACCCGGCCCGGTCGGCCAGTAGACCTTGGTGAAGATCTCCAGGCCCTCGCGACGTTCGCTCTCCAGCGCCCGGCCGAGCACGTCCTCGGCCCGGGTGCCGGCGTACACGTCGGCGGTGTCGAAGGTGGTGATCCCCGCGTCGAGGGCGGCCCGCACACATGCGAACGCCGCGTCCTCCTCGACCTGGGAACCGTGGGTGATCCAGTTGCCGTACGAGATCTCACTGACGAGCAGGCCGGAACGGCCCAGGTGTCGGAATTCCATGTCCCGACCCTAACTCCGGTGGATCACGATCGCCGAGCGGCGACTCAGAGCACGGGATTGGCGTCGGTCAGCAGCCGGTCGATCTCCTCCAGCACCGCCCCGCGATCGGGGTGCACCAGGTCGATCAGTGACGCGCCCCGACGGTCGAGAGCGCCCCACCGACCGCCGCCGCTGACGAGGAACGCCACCGGGTGGATGACCACCACCGGGTACGACGGTGGCACCAGCACCGTGCCCGTGCGATCCACCACACCGCGCCGGCCGGCCACGTCGACGACCGCGAGACCCTCGTCGGTGAAACCGTCGACCGGCCCCGCGTCGGTCAACTCGGTGACGAAGGCGTGGTAGCGGGTCGGCACCACGATCCGTCCGGTCCGGTCGACAGCCCCCCAGCCCTCGCGCTTCACCGCGGCCAGGCCGCGGCGGAACGGCCGTACGTCGGCGAAGTTCGGCGGGACCTGCACCGCGCCGGTCGGGTCGATCGCCGTCCAGCCGCCGTCGGTGACCACCCAGGCCAGGCCGTCGCTGAACGGGCGCACCGCCCGGAACGACGGCGGGATCACCGTCGTACCCAACATGTTGATCAGCGACCACCGGTCGGTGTCCGGCCGCCGGACCCAGGCCAGCCCGTCGTGGAACGGCTGCGCCTCCGCGTACCGGGCGGGGACGACCACCTCGCCGGCCTGGTCGGTGTAGCCCCACAGCTGTCCGTCGCGGTCCGGCTGCGGGGGACGGTCACGGTCGAGCACCTCGTCCCGGCTCCGGAGGTACGGCCCGAAGCCGTCCGCCGATGCCCGCACGGTGACCGCGTCGAGGGCCACCCGCACCCGGTCCAGCAGCTCGGCGTCGGCGGCGCCGCGCAGGTCGAGCGCCCGCTCGAAGTGGTGGCAGGCCTCCATCAGCCGGCCCTGGTCGTAGCAGCACCGCCCGGCGTGCTCGTGCAGGGCGGCGCGCAACCGGTCGGGCAGCTCGTTCGAGTTGGCCTCCGCGAAGAGCTGGTCGGCCTCGGCGAAGTCACCTCGCCACCGTAGGACGTGAGCCAGTCGCGCCTGTGCCAGCGCGGTTCGGCGCAGCTCACCGGTGGCCTCCGCGTACGTGAGCGCGAGGCGTCCGTCGGCCAACGCGTCGTCGAGGTCGCCGAGGATCCGCGAGGCCACCGCACGCAGGCTGAGCAGGCGCGCCCGGGCCCGGTTGTCGACGGCCGTGCCCAACTTCCCGGTCAACCGCCGGCGGATGGCGCGCATGCCGTCTGGCTCGGTCAGCTCCTCGCGCAGGGTCACCGGGTCCAGCCGCCAGCGATACGCGGCCAGGACCTGCTCCGGGTCGCCCTCGTCGGCGAGCGAGGGCCGCGCCGGCTTCGTAGGCGTGCTCGGAGGCGCCGACACGGGCGCGTCCGTCTCGGACGGCGCCTCGCGCGGCCCGGGGATGACGGCGGCGGGTACGGGCGTGGGTGTTGCTGGCGGTCCGGCGACGGGTTCGGCGGCGGGTTCCGCCGCGGCGGGTGGCGCGGAGACGGGTTCGGTCTCGTCGGGTGGCGAGTCGACGGCCTCGGCCGCTGGGGCGGAGACAGCTCCGGCCTGGGCCGGTGGCGCGGAGACGGGTTCCGCCGCGGCGGGGGGTTCGGGGGCGGCGGGCGGTTCGGCGGCCGTGGTCGACGGGGAGGTCGGTTCGGCGGCGGTTGGCGTGGGTGTGGCGGTTGGCGCGGCAGCGGTCTCCGCCGGTGCATCCGGCGCGGAGTCGGCTGTGGCGGACGGCGCGAGGGCGGGCGCGGGTTCGGCCGGCGGTGCCGACACGGGCGCGGTCGGCGGTGTGAGCGCCGTCGACGGGGTGGGCGGGGGCGGCGTGGGTGTCGCCACGGGCTCTGCCCCGGCGGACAGCTCCGTCGAGGGCCCGGGTGTCGTGTGGGTCGTCCCGGTGACCGGCTCGGGCTCGGAGTCGGTGTCGGGTGTGCCGCTCGACGGGTACGCGCCGCTCGGCCCGGGCACCGCCGACGCCGACCGGTCCGACGAATCCGAGCTGGTGGCGGCGGCGGTCGACGGTGCGTCCGGCGGGCCGGCCACCTCGTACACGTCGTCCGCAGTGGACTCGCGCTGCCACCCCGACGTCTCGCCGGAGCCCGGACGCTCATCCTCGTCGGATGCCGGAGTGGTAGTCGTCCGTTCGTGGTCCACGTCGTCGAACAGGTCGTCCGACCAGGCGTGCGGCGCGACCGGGGTCGGAGCCGCTGGCGGTCCGGAGGCGGGCGCTGCGTCGACGGGCGGTGCCGAGACGGGCCGGGCCGAGACCGGTGGTGCCGAGACGGGCCGTGTGGCGGTCTGGTCGGTTGGCGGTGCGGACACCGGCCCGTTCGACGGTGGGGAGGACGTGTCGGCCGGCGGCGCGGAGACCGACGTCGCGGCAGCCTCGACGGTGACATCGGGCCGCTGTCCGGCCGAAGGGCCGTCGACCGGTGGCTCGGCCGAACCGTCGTGCGCGTCCTCGGTCTGCGGCGATGCCCCGGCCGGCCGCTCGAGCGGCGTGCGGTCCCCCGTCGACCCGGGAACCGTCGCGTCGTCCGTCGACGTCGCGTCCTGATCGGACTCGACCGGCTGCGCGGCGGAACTGAACCAGGCGTCGGGCCCCCGGACCGGCGTCTCCGTCGGCTCCGGTGCGGTGGGCGCGGACGCTTCGGAGGGCGTCGGAGGCACGTAGCGACGCGGTACGCCCGGGGCGATCGGGAGTACCGGCTCGACGTCGGGTACGGCCGACGTAGGCGGCTGACGCGCGGCGGGCTCGTCCGGCCGCTGCCACGTGGGCGGCGGCGCGACAGGTGGACGGCTGTCCGGGCCGGGATAGCGCGGTGGCGTGGTGGGCCGAGCGTCCGTCGTCGACGCTGCTTCGGTCGTCCTGCGAGGCTCGGGCCGGGTCGGCGGCGCCTGCTGTTCGTCGGACGACGGGGGATCCACCGGGGCGGGCAGGAACTCCACCCGCAGCCGGGCGGCGGGCGGCCCGGAGACCGGAACGTCCGCCGCCGGGGACACCGGTGTGGCCGACACCGGCCAGTCGTGCTCGGAGCGCGTGGACGACGTCGAGGGTCGCCGCTCGTGGTCGGCGGGGGCGGGCGAGACGGGCATCGCCGACAGCGGCCGGTCCCGCCCAGCAGTGGCGGGCGGGACGGGCCGGTCCCGGCCGGGAGCGGCGGGGGACACCGGGCGCTCCGGCGGCACCGGGCGAACCGGAGCCGTCCGGCCGGTGCCCGGCGTGGCGGGGGAGACAGGTGTGGGCGGGACCGGTGTGGCCCGACTGTAGGTGGGCGATGCGCTCGCGGCGGGGCGCGTCTGCCGTTCGTCGTACCGGGGCGGTTCCGCCGGTGGCCGCGCGGGGCCGGCCGGGGGCCGCGAGCCGACGCGCGGCTCGGGGTCGCGGTGTGGCTCGGGCCGGTAGCCCGGCTCCCGGGTGCGGTCGGGATGCACCGGGCCGGGCGGTGGCCAGGGCAGACCGCCACCCGAGCGGGAGTCGGGCTGCGGCCGGCCCTCGCGGTACGCCTCGTCGCGGTACTGCTCCGGCCTCGTGGTCTCGCGCGGGCGACGGTCCGGGTACGTCTCGGCGCGGGCCGCCGCCTCGCGGGGTTGCTGGCGGTGCGGGTCGACGTCGGGGCGACGGCGCTCGTCGTCGCGGCGGGACTGCTCCGGCGGATCCGGTTCGGGGCGGCGTCGCCGCCCGCCCTCGGAGGTCTGGGGCGGCCCGAATCCGTCCTCCGGCCGGCGCTGCCGGTCGGTGGGCGCACCGGGACCACTCTCCACACGCGACCGGTCATCGGCGATGCCCCGCTCCGACCGGCGAGTCTCGTCGGCCCAGCGTCCCGCGCGGCGGGCGTCGTCGGCGACGACCCGCTCCGGCTGTCGGGTGTCGTCGGAGCGGCGCTCCGAGCGGCGGAGGTCGTCGGAGCGGCGGTCGGGCTGACCGTCGGAGCGGGAGCGGGAGCGGCTGTCGATGGGCGCCCACTGGCCGGCACCCTCGGCGGCCCAGCCGTCGGTGGGGCGGCCGTCGGTGGGGCGGCCGTCGTGGCTCCGGGCCGGTCGGGAGCCGTACCCGTCGCCCGGCTGTCGCTCGTGGCCCACGGGCGGCCGTTCCGGCGTGCCCCGTCGGCGCGGTGGCTCGTCCGGCTCGGTCACCCAGCCAGGATCGTTGCGCGCCGCCGGGGAGTACGGCCCGGGGGAGACCGGTGGCGCCATCGGGTAAGCCTGGTCCCGGTCGGCCGGCTCGGGTCGGTGCCGGCGGCTGTCGTACCCCTCGGAAGCGGGCTGTTCGCGGTGCCAGGCGGCCTCGCGGCCGGGCACCCGGTCGTCGGCGGCGCGTCGGTCGGACCAGGCGGTACGCCGGTCCGACTCGGAGGAGCGGCGCTCCTCCCGACGGGGCGGCTCGGGCAGCGGCCGGCGGTACGGCTCGTGGTCGTAGTACGCGGTCTCGGAGCGGCCGTTGCGGGAGCCGTCGGTCGTCCGCTCGTCGCCACGTGGCCAGCCGTGGGACTCGCCCGGCTCGTCGTCCGCCCGCCAGCGGCCGTCGGGCTCGGCCGGAGGCTCGTCGGCCCAGGATCGGCCGAGGTAGGTGCCGTCCGGACGAGTGGGTGCGAGCGGCGGCACCTCGGCACGACCGATCGCGCTCGCCCGTCCGCGCGGCGGTGGGGGCTGGTGGGTGGCGCCGATGTCACCGGGATAGCGCTGGCCGGGGAACTGGGGTTGCCATTCGGTGGTCGGTTCGACCACCCAGGACGGCTCGTTCGGGTCCCGCCACCGGTCGGTGTAACGGCCGTTCATCCGGCGAGCCCGTCGCCACACCCGACCGCTCGGCCGCTCCCCGTCGACGGTGAGGTGTCCGCGCTCGCGCCCCGCTGTCGCCTGGGCGTCCGGTCGCCGCCTGCCACGCTCCGGTGGCCGGCTCGCGTCCGCTCGCTCACGGCGTTGTCACCTCGTTGCACATTGTCGCGCTGGGGCCTCGCGTGCCGGTCGGGTCGCCCGTTCCGGCAGGGCGTGGCTGCGGATGGAGGGTAACGGCGCGGACTCGCTCACCGCCACTGTGGCACCGGCCACGGGCGCAAACGTTATCCGATGGTTCCGGACATTTAGGTCGATAACCGAATCTGAGCTACGACGATACCCCACCCACCGACGGGACGGACCAGGGCATCGGGTCAGGGATGCTCCATGACGAGGACGGCGAAGGTCCCGGGGACCAGCGCCTCGTACCGGTGCGGGGTGTCGCCGGCGAACGTCGCGTAGTCACCCGGACCGAGGTCGACCACGCCGGTCTCGGGTCCCACCCGGAGCCGCCCGGCGGCCACCACCACGTGCTCGACGCTGTGCGGAGTGTGTCCGTCCGCCTCCCGGACCGCGCCCGGCTCCAACTCGATCAGGTAGATGTCCCGGCGAGCCTGCGACGTTCCGGCGCTGAGTAGCGTTCCGGTGAAGTCGGCCTGCTCGGAGCCGACCCGGGGCCCCTGGCCGGCACGGATCACCCGGAAGTCGTCGGCCGTCGGCTCGACGAGCCGGCTGAACGGTACGCCCAGCGCCACGCCGATCGCCCACAGCGTCTCCACGCTCGGGTTGCCGGAACCCGCCTCCAGTTCGAGGAGCGTGGACTCGGCGACCCCCGCCCGAGCGGCCAACTCGGTCAGCGGGACACCGCTCCGCTCGCGTTCGCGGCGCAGGGCGGCGGCGATGCTGGTCAACGGGGCAGCCGGTTCTCCGGGCATGCGTGTTCGCTCCACTGGATCATCGTTCGCGGTCACGAACAGCGGGCAACCTGTGCACAGTGCTGGACTACGCGCACGGTACAACGAGCGGCCGCTGCCCGGACGTTTCCCGACGTCCTGTGCCCCCAACGCGGCCAGGGCCGCGCCGGCGCGCCGCGATCAGACCTTGTCGCCGAGCTTCACCGCGGGCGCCGGAGTGCGCATCCGCCGGAAGGTGATCGACCGCATCACGGCGTACAGGTAGAGCGAGCCCATCCGCTGGTCGGTCTTCGGGAAGCGCTCCCGGACCAGCTTGCCGATCTTGCGACAGATCAGCAGCGAGTCGACGACCACACCCAGGGCGAGAGCGCCCCACAGCACGTTGGAGATCAACCGGACCACCGGCGGCATCGCCGCGTTCGAGCCGATCAGCACGATCAGCGCGCCGCCGAAGAACCAGGTGCCGACGGTACGACGGGAGTCGACCACGTTGCGCGCCAGCAGCCGCTCCGGGCCGCGGTCGCGGGGGCCACCCTCGCGGCGGAAATCCGCCGCGGCTTCCGCCCGCAGTTGGCGACGCCGCTCCCGTTCCTCCTCCTTGGTGAGGGGACGGCTCGGGCCGGCCGGTCGTCGACCGACCGTGGGCCGCTTCGGCGTCTCCCGACCCTTGGCCGGGGTGTAGCCCCGGGAACGATCGGCGGCGGTCTCCTCGGGGGTCACCGAGGAGACGGCCTCGTCGACGAGGTCGGTGGACTTGCGGCGAAAGAGCGACGGCACGCGGCAAGGGTAGCCAACGGTCCGCGCCCGGTGCACATCGCGGTGCATCGGGCGACGGCTCCAGGCCGCAACGCGGACCTGGAGCCGTCGGGGCCGAACGATTGGTGCGAGAGGTTACGGGCGCTCGGCGTGCGCGCCCAGGTCGGCGAGCTTCGCCTCGAAGTCCTCGTAGCCCCGGTTGATCAGGTCGACGCCGTACACCCGGGAGGTGCCCTCGGCCGCGAGCGCCGCGATCAGGTGGCTGAAACCGGCCCGCAGGTCCGGGATGACCAGGTCGGCGGCGTGCAGCTTGCTCGGCCCGGCGATGACTGCCGAGTGCTTGAAGTTGCGCCGGCCGAAGCGGCACGGGGTGCCGCCCAGGCAGTCCCGGTAGACCTGGATGTTGGCGCCCATCGAGTTCAGCGCCTCGGTGTAGCCGAGCCGCTGCTCGTAGACCGTCTCGTGCACGATCGACAGGCCGCGGGCCTGGGTCAGGGCCACGACCAGCGGCTGCTGCCAGTCGGTCATGAAGCCCGGGTGTACGTCGGTCTCCAGCGCGACGGCGTTCAGCTCGCCGCCGGGGTGCCAGAAGCGGATACCACCCTCCTGACCCGGGTCGCCCAACTTCGGCGCGCGGGCGTCGGTGACCTCGTACTCGCCGCCGACGGACCGGAAGATGTTCAGGAAGGTCATCATGTCGGCCTGCTGCGCGCCGAGCACCTCGACGTGACCACGGGTGGCCAGCGCGGCGGCGGCCCAGCTCGCGGCCTCGATCCGGTCCGGGATCGGCCGGTGGGTGTAGCCGTGCAGCTTCGGTACGCCCTGGATCTCGATCACCCGGTCCGTGTGGACCTTGATGATCGCGCCCATCTTCTGCAGGATGCAGATCAGGTCGATGATCTCCGGCTCCACGGCGGCGTTGCGCAGCTCGGTGACGCCCTCGGCCATGACCGCGGTCAGCAGCACCTGCTCGGTGGCACCGACACTCGGGTACGGCAGGGCGAACTTGGTGCCGTGCAGCCCGTTCGGCGCGGACAGGTGCAGACCCTCGGGCCGCTTCTCGACCGTCGCGCCGAACTCCCGCAGTGCCTGCAGGTGGAAGTCGATCGGACGCGGGCCGATGTGGCAGCCGCCCAGGTCCGGGATGAACGCGTGCCCCAGCCGGTGCAGCAGCGGCCCGCAGAACAGGATCGGGATGCGGCTCGAACCGGCGTGCACGTTGATCTGGTCCGTGCTGGCGCTCTCCACGTTCGCCGGGTCGAAGACGAGCTCGCCGTCCTCGGCACCGTCCGTCACCTTGACACCGTGCAGACCGAGCAGACCCCGGACCACCTCGACGTCTCGGATCTTCGGCACGTCGAACAGCCGGCTCGGGCTGTCGCCCAGCAGTGCGGCGACCATCGCCTTCGAAACCAGGTTCTTCGCGCCGCGCACGCGGATCCGCCCTTCGAGCGGAGTACCTCCGTGCACGACCAGGACGTCGTCGGTCAACGCAACCTCCAGCGCTTCGGTGCTGCTGTGTTGATGGTGGGGAGCGTGAACCTTGTCGCTACCCCGGATGCGGCCATATCGAAACGGCCCGCTCGCGTCGTCGCTCCGGCAGCATAGCCCTCGGTGACGAAAAAGGACTCGGTCAGACCGGCGTGTGTGGCATTAATCGGTGATCCGGCACTTTTGTGTACCAGAGACGTCACTCATCGTGATCACGCTCCGGGGAGGGCGAGCATCTGGTCCAGCGCCACCCGCGCGTGGTGCGCCGTGTCGGCGTCCACCGTGATCTGGTTGGCCACCCGGCCCGCGACCAGCTCCTCCAGCGCCCATACCAGGTGCGGCAGGTCGATCCGGTTCATCGTCGAGCAGTAGCAGACCGCCTTGTCGAGGAACATGATCTGCTTGTCCGGGTGCGCCAGGGCCAGCCGGCGGACCAGGTTCAGCTCGGTGCCCAGCGCCCACGCCGAGCCGGCCGGAGCGGCCTCGATCGTCTTGATGATGTACTCGGTCGAGCCGACGTGGTCGGAGGCCGTGACCACCTCGTGCCGGCACTCCGGGTGGACCAGCACGTTGACCCCGGGCACCCGCTCCCGTACGTCGTTGACGCTCTCCAGGGTGAACCGGCCGTGCACCGAACAGTGCCCACGCCACAGGATCATCTTGGCGTCGCGCAGCTGCTCCGGCGTGAGCCCGCCACCGGGCTTGTGCGGGTCGTAGAGCACGCAGTCGTCCAACGACAGGCCCATCTCCAACACCGCCGTGTTGCGGCCCAGGTGCTGATCCGGCAGGAACAGCACCTTCGAGCCCTGCTCGAACGCCCAGTCCAGGGCACGCTTGGCGTTCGACGACGTACAGACCACGCCGCCGTTGCGGCCCACGAAGCCCTTGATGTCGGCCGAGGAGTTCATGTACGTCACCGGCACGGTCTCGCCGGCGATGCCCAGGTCGGTGAGCGTGTCCCAGGCGGCCTCGACCTGACCCAGGACGGCCATGTCCGCCATCGAACAGCCGGCCGCCAGGTCGGGCAGGATCACCCGCTGGGCGTCAGTGGTGAGGATGTCGGCGCTCTCGGCCATGAAGTGCACGCCGCAGAAGACGATGTACTCCGCCTCCGGACGGGCCGCCGCCTCGCGGGCGAGCTTGAACGAGTCACCCGTCACGTCGGCGAACTGGATCACCTCGTCGCGCTGGTAGTGATGCCCCAGCACGAAGACCGTGCTGCCCAGCTTCGCCTTCGCCGCCGCGGCGCGGGCCACCAGGTCGGGATCGCTGGGCGCCGGAAGGTCGCCCGGACACTCGACGCCGCGCTCGGTGTCGGGGTCGCTGCCCCGACCGAGCAGCAGCAGAGCCGTCGCCGTGTTGGAGGGTTCCACCCAGGTCGAAGTCACGTAGCCCATGGTCCCACAGCGCGAGCGCGCCGCAGCTCCGCTCGGTGTGGGCTGCCACACTGCTCGGCATGCGCGTGCTGCTCTGCCCGGACAAGTTCGCCGGCACCCTGCCCGCACCGGAGGTCGCCGCCGCGGTGGCGGACGGATGGCGCAGCGTCGCCGACGGTGACGACCTGCTGATCCGGCCCCTCGCCGACGGCGGGCCGGGCTTCGTGGACGTGCTCGCCGACGCGCTCGGCGGCCGGCGGGTGCCGGTGTCGACCGTCGACCCGCTGGGCCGGCGGGCCGCCGGTGAGATCCTGCTCACGGCCGACGGCGCGACCGCCTACCTGGAGAGCGCCCAGGCGTGCGGACTGCACCTGCTCGCCGACGCCGAGCGCGACCCGAAGGCCACCACGTCGTACGGCCTGGGTCTGCTGGTGGCAGCCGCCGTGGAGAGCGGGGCCCGGACGGTGGTGATCGGGCTGGGCGGCTCCGCCACCAACGACGGCGGTGCCGGCATGCTCGCCGCGCTGGGCGTGACAGCGCTCGACGCCACGGGCGCGGCGCTGCCGTACGGCGGGGCGGCGTTGGCAGTGGTCGACGCCCTCGACGGCGTACCCCGACTGCGCGGCGCCCGGCTGGTCGCCGCCACCGACGTGGACAACCCGCTGCTCGGCCTGCACGGCGCGAGCAACGTCTTCGGCCCGCAGAAGGGCGCCGACCGGGCCGACGTGCTGCTGCTCGACGCCGCCCTGGAGCGCTTCGCGGCGGTGCTGGAACGGGACCTGCCCGGCTGCCCGCAGGGGCTGGGCGCGCTGCCGGGCGGCGGGGCGGCGGGTGGACTCGGCGCGGCCATCCTCGCGCTCGGTGGCACCTCTGAGTCGGGCATCGGTCTGGTCACCCGTGCCGTCCGGCTGGACGCCGCCCTGGACGCCGCCGATCTGGTGATCACCGGGGAGGGGTCCTTCGACCACCAGTCGCTGCGCGGCAAGGTCGTCGCCGGGGTGGCCGGGGCCGCCCGGGACCGTGGGGTGCCCTGCGTGGTGGTCGCCGGCCAGGTCAGCACCGGCCGGCGGGAGGCTGCCTCGGCCGGTGTGACCGACGCGTACAGCCTGGTGGAGCACTTCGGCGGCGAGGCGGCCGGCGGGCTCGACGCCGCGCTGAGCCGTCCCGCGGACGGGCTGCGCGAGCTGGGCGCGCGACTGGCCCGGCAGTGGAGCCGCTGAGCGCTCGTCACCGCCCCACCTGGGGCGAGGGTCCCGCCACGCGGGTACGTCCGGCCGGGGCGGCGTACGATCGGAGCTGGACCACAACCGGGAATCACTGGACGGCGTGCGACGTTGGCCAGTGCGTCCGGACCCAAGACCGCGCAGGGAGACTTCCACGTGACCACGCCAGCGCAGACCGAGTCGACCGAGGCCCAGGCCCCTACTTCCGTCGTCCTCACCGACGTCGCGGCGCAGAAGGTCAAGGCCCTGATCGAGCAGGAGGGCCGCGACGACCTGCGGCTCCGCGTCGCGGTGCAGCCGGGTGGCTGCTCCGGCCTGCGGTACCAGCTCTTCTTCGACGAGCGTTCGCTCGACGGTGACGTCGTCACCGACTTCGGTGGCGTCGAGGTCGTCGTCGACCGGATGAGCGCCCCCTACCTGTCCGGCGCGACGATCGACTTCGCCGACCGGATCGACGCCCAGGGCTTCACCATCGACAATCCCAACGCGGGCAACTCCTGCGCCTGCGGCGACTCGTTCAACTAAGGTCGCGCACCACGCACCATCGACGACGGGGCAGTCCCACGGGACTGCCCCGTCGTCGTGCCCGCCCCCCGCAACGCTGGTGACCAGCCGGTTGCCGTTGCCCGCCCGACCGGTCACGTCACGGTTGCCGGGCCGGTAGGCTGACCGCGCCCTGCTCCCGACCCTGAGGGTTGACATGAAGATCGCCGTGACCGGCTCGATCGCCACCGATCACCTGATGAGCTTCCCGGGTCGCTTCGCCGACCAGCTCATCGCCGATCAGCTGCACAAGGTTTCGCTCTCCTTCCTGGTGGACGACCTGGTGCTCCGCCGTGGCGGGGTGGCGGCGAACATCTCCTTCGGCATGGGCCAGCTCGGGCTGCGCCCGGTGCTGCTCGGGGCGGTCGGGGCCGACTTCGCCGACTACCGCTCCTGGCTGGAGCGGCACGGCGTGGACTGCGACTCCGTGCACGTCAGCGAGGTGGCGCACACCTCTCGGTTCGTCTGCACCACCGACACCGACATGTGCCAGATCGCGTCGTTCTACGCCGGCGCGATGAGCGAGGCCCGCAACATCGAGCTCGCCCCGGTCGCCGACCGGATCGGCGGCCTGGACCTGGTGCTGGTCAGCGCCAACGACCCCGAGGCGATGCTGCGGCACTCGGCCGAGTGCCGCACCCGTGGGTACGCCTTCGCCGCCGACCCCTCCCAGCAGCTCGCCCGGATGCCCGGCGAGGACGTGGTCGCGCTGATCGAGGGCGCCGAGTACCTGATGACCAACGACTACGAGAAGTCGCTGCTGCAGAGCAAGGCGAAGCTCAGCGACGATCAGCTTCTGGACCTGGTCAAGGTGCGGGTCACCACGCTGGGCAAGGACGGCGTGGAGATCGCGGGCCGGGGCATCGACCCCATCCACGTACCCATCGCGCGCGAGATCCGGGCCGTCGACCCCACCGGTGTCGGCGACGGCTTCCGGGCCGGTTTCTTCACCGCACTCTCCTGGGGCCTCGGCCTGGAGCGGGCCGCCCAGGTCGGCTCGCTGCTGGCCACGCTCGTCCTGGAGACCGTCGGCACCCAGGAGTACGACGTCCGCCGCGACCTGTTCGTCAAGCGCCTCGCCGAGTCGTACGGCGACGCGGCGGCAGACGAGGTCCGCCCGCACCTCCTCCCGTAACCCCGGATCCCGACAGGGATCGGTCTGACGCGCGCGGGGACTTCCTCGCGCAGACGGCTCGCGGGAACCTCGCGGCCACCTCCCGGTAACTCGACAGCCCGTTGTTGCGGGCGCGAGTGGCGAACGGGAGGTGGTCATGAAGGGCGCCCTGGACGTCGGTTGTCCCGAGTTCCTCGTGAGCTGGGTGCCGTCGGGTATGCATCTGAGCCTCGGGCCGGGCCCGGTGCAGTCGGAGGTGCTGCTGGCCCCGCCGGTGCCCGGTCTGCACCTCGTCCACTGGGCCGAGGACACGGCCGGCTCGGCGCTGGCGTTCGACATCCTGAGAGCCCAGCCGAGGGCCGTGGTCGAGCGGATGGTGGACGCTCCGCCCGCGTCCGTCCTCGCTGAGATCGATTTCGAGCGGGCCACCGCCCGGGCCGATCGGCTGCGCATGCCGGTGCGGGTGCCCCGTGACGTGGTGACCGGCGGGGACACCAGTCGCGTGGTGCCGATCGGTCCGGCTGACGACGGCGCCCGATACGTCCTTGTCCTGCCGGCCAGTCACCTGCTCGAGGACGCCGCGACGCCGGTGCGGACGCAGAGGTCGGAGCAGGTTTTCCCCGATCTGACCGTGGCGGTACGCGCGGCCGTCCGAGCCGGCGCCGGACAGCGGACGGAGCCGCGCCTGCCCATGTTCGTGCTCTCGACGGCCAGCAGCGGTTCCTTCGCCGACCGGGACGTGCCCACTGTGCATTCCGCCGTGGTGCATCAGCTCGTCGAGCGGTTCGGACAGCAGTACCGCGAATCGTCGATCCAGTTGGTCGGTCCGAACCCGGGTGGGCTGCTGCGTGAGGAGTATCCGCAGTCTTTCGGGTTGCTGGACGCGCTCCAGGAGGCGGGACACGGGCACCTGGACGCCGCGGGCCGTGGCGTTCTGCTGGCCGAACTGGCCGCCGTGGGCGCCACACTGATCGGCGCCACCGACGATATCGCCGAGATACCGGGTGACTCGGACCTGCGGACGCTGTGGCTCGGCGGACAGGTACGCCCCGAAGATCCGGTCGGTGACGGGCCGGCCCAGTCGCAACGCTTCGTACTGCCGATCGACTGGCCGGCGAGGCGTGACGCGCTCAGCGCGGTGGTGGGTGGTCTACCGGAGTCGACCGGGGCGGTGCGCGCCGCGCTGAACGACTGGCTGTCGTCGGTGGTGAGCTATCGGGGGGGAATTCATCAGGTACGGGAGGTGCAGGGTCGCGTCGACGAGGTGTTGGCGTTGCGGCTTCGTCTGGCCGGTGATATCGAGGCTCACCTGATGTCGGGACTTGCCGCACTCGATGAGAGCCCGCAGGCCACGAGTGAGTGGTGGAACGAGTTCCGGGACCATCCGGACTTCGACCTTTCGCAGCTGTTTCAGCTGGCCCCGGTGGAGATCTACGGCTTGCTGCGCCGTTCGGTGGATCTGGACTGGGCCTTGGGGACGACGGTGGTGCCCGAGTCGATCAAGGGACGCGAGTTGGGGCCGCCGCGGCCCGACAAGGTGTCGGGGAGGAACGCGGATGGCCTGGCGATCCGCGTCAACCCGCTGTGGACACCGCTCGCCGCGCTGACCGCCGCCCACTTCACCGATGCGCCGGGTCTCGCATGGCAGTTCTCCGTGACGCGCGATGGACTGCCGTGGTTCGGCAGTGAGAACGTCTCGCAGGTCGTGCCCGAGCGCGAGTGGGCGCGGTTGCAGGAGTTCCGGCTCGCTACCGCCCGTCGGGCGGTGGCCGCAGCGTTGCGGGGCGAATCGCGGTCGGTGGACCAGACCCCGGACGAGGATGTCCCACCGCCGCTTGCCGACGGGGAAGTCGAGCGCCTCACCGCCGTGCTGGACCTGCCGGCCCTGATAGCGGAGCTCGGCGTGCCCACGCCGACACCGGAGCGGCTGCGACAGATGCTGACTGCCCGCGAGGTCCGAGGGGCGCTTGTCGCGCCAGAGGTGCTGCGCAAGCAGGTCGACGGGCTCGGGCATCCCACCATCGGTGCACGCTTCGGACCCGATGGCGCGTTCGTGGTCGGCGACAACCGTGGTGGTGGGGAGGTTCACTACGATCCCGACGATGACAGCCTGATCTTCAACGACCAGTCGGGCCGGACGATGAGCCCCAAGGTTCGACCGACGCTCACCACGAAGGAATCCGACACCTGGGTGACGCACGTCGCCCGGATGGTGAGCGCCCAGACGGGGCTGAAGTTCGAGATCGGCCTCTCCAAACAGACCGCGAAGGCGGCGCTCAAGTCGAGTCCCCGCGATCCGGAAGCGCTCGCCAAGGTCGCCATCGTCAAAGCGGGACTGTCGGACCGGCGGGCCGTCGGGCGGCTCCGCGAGGCCGCCGACCACCTGGACGCCCGAGTCGCGGCGGCACTGGATCGCCTGCCGGCCACAGCGGCGAAGACCGAGGCGACCAGGGCGTGGACGGCGTTCCGGGACGCCGTGACGGACACCGGGGGCTCCACCGTCGGCGCCGCGGCCAGGGCCGTCGCGGCATATCGGACGGCGCTCTCGCAGGTGACGTCGGCCGTGGGATCGTCGGCCCCTCGGATACTCCCGGATCCGGGATATTTCTTCCCTCTCCCCGTCGTGGAGGTGCCGTCGGGGCTGTGGGTAGGTGCCGCGCAGGTTCCCGACGAAGCGGGCGACGCGGTCCGACGCCCGGGCTCGGAGCGGATCGTGGAGGTGCGTTTCCGAGCGAATCCAGACCTGGGAGACATCGGGCTGGCGCGGTTGGCTCTTCTCCGCCAGCCGGTGGATGTGGTCGACGTCGCGGTGCACCGGCCGGCGGTCGCCGACCTGACGGACGGCTTCGACGCCCAGGCGCGGGCCGATGCGTTCGGCCTTCCGGTGGACGTGGCGAGAGCGGACGCCCCGCCGCGGTATCTGACCCAGCCGCCGAGCGGATCGGTTTGGCTGGACGAGCACGGCCGGGCGGTCGACCATCCCGAACAGGCCCACTATCTACGTGTCCGGCCGACCCGTCACCTCGTCGAGCAGCATCTCGACCACGGCCTCAGGGCGGAGCCCACCGGACGGACATCCTCGTCGAACGCCACCGCCCCGCACATCGCCTCCTGGCGTTCCGAACCGCGACCGCGCTTCGCCAGGGCCAACCGGTCCCGCTGGCAGAACGCGCTCACCCACCAGGACCAGGCCATGGTCGACGCGGTCGTCGAGGCGGTGCACCGGGTCGACTCGACGACCGGCCCAGGGCGGGCGGGAGAGCTGGCGGTGGTCGACGCGCTGC
Organism: Micromonospora sp. NPDC049102; assembly: GCF_043197485.1. Taxonomy (NCBI): domain Bacteria; kingdom Bacillati; phylum Actinomycetota; class Actinomycetes; order Micromonosporales; family Micromonosporaceae; genus Micromonospora; species Micromonospora sp. NPDC049102. The sequence continues at coordinate 64,770 of NZ_JBICTE010000006.1, forward strand.
GTTCGCTGCACGTGCTCCGGGATCACCACGGCGCGGCGCGTCGGGGCGAGCACCTGCTGGCCTCGATGCAGCGTCGGTTCACCCGGGACGGGCGCGCCGATCCCTCCCGGGTCCGTCGGATGATGCTGCACCACCGCACCGACCTCGGGAGCGGTCGGGAGATCCTCGGGTACGCGGCGGCGGCGGTGCGCCTGGCGCTCGCTCACGGCAGTGCCCTGCCCGCAGCGACGATCGACCTGGACACCGCGACGCTGACCGTCGAGTTCGCCGCTCCCGGCGGCACCAGGCCGGTGCTCTCCGCCGAACAGCACACCGTGCCCGTCGACGTCGTTCCCGTGGACCGCTGGCCGCACGCGTTGACCGACTCCGCGCTGCTCGTCGACGGTCGACTGAAGATCCGCTCGGACGCGAGCGACAGGTCCCTCGTGCTCGGCTTCGCCGGGCTGTTCGCCCAACTCGCCACCGAGGGGGCCGCCGGTCTCACCCGGACCCTGCTGGCCGACAGCGCGGAGGCCCTGCACGCCAAACGGACGATCCTGCGGCGGATGCACTTCGGCGGCAGCACGTGGGGCACGACCCGACCGAAGCGATGGCTGAACAAGCACCTTTCGATGCCGCACACCACCGAGGTGCTGCGGGCGGAGCTCCGCGCCATCGACGATGAACTCGCGGTGGCGGACCCCGGCCACTCCGACACCGCGGTCTGGGGTGTGGACCAGCCCGCCCACCTGGGTGGCAGGGCGTCCTTCGCCGACCACCTCGCGCGGCGGACGGTCGCCGCATCGTCGGTAGCGACCACGTTCGCCGGTGGGCTGACCAACGACCCACCGCGTGCGATGGCGCTGATGGGAGCATCGGTCGCCGGGACGGGAGCACAGAGCATCGTCCAGGCGGCGTCCGACGCGGCGGCGGCCAGCGTGAGCGGCAGCGCCGCGTCCAAGGCGGTACTGACGGCCCCCAAACGGTGGGGCGAACGGGGGCGGCCGGTGAAGACCGTGCTCGGACTGCCCACCGCTCAGGTGACCAAGCGTGCGCCCTCCGCGTTGGCGCTGGCGGCTGCCTCAGGTCTGGTGACCGGTCTGGTGGGCCTCGACGTTCCGGCGGTGCTGGACGCGAACGGGCAGGTTCTCGCCGAGGCGCACCAGGCGCACCGGTGGGATCTGGCTGGCCTCTCGACCGCGCTGCAGGGTGGGCAGGGTCTGCTGACCGGCGCCGGCTCGGACTGGGTGTTCGACCTCTGGGAGGGGCGGGCGAAGGGCGCCTTCGAGCGCGCGTTGAGCGGCAGCCCGGACCACCGCCGCAACCAGTACGTGGAGGTCGCGTTCCACCACGCGCTGGAGCTGTACGGGCGGTGGGCCGAGTCCCTCAACTCGGGCGCGCCCGTCCCGGAGCACCTGAAGGCCGACCTCGCCGACCTCGTCGGACAGGTGGACGGGCTGGCGCAGGAGGTCGGGAGGGAGGTGGACAACAAGGTCGCCGACCTGCGGCACCGCCGTCGGCTGGTCAAGCGCTTCGGTGGCATGTTCGGTCGGCAGCAGGGGCGGCAGAGTTACGACCTGGTCGATCGCGGACTGCCCAACGGAAGGCCGAACATCTGGCACCACATGCTGCGCGTCGGCATCCAGTACTCCGCCGCGCAGGTGCCGTCCCAGGTAATCGGTCACCTCGCCGGCAGCGCGGCCGGACTCGCGGACGCCGGTGTCCTGTCTGGCGCGGGACGAGGCCTGGCCTACGGCGCCGGGTTCAGCGCGTTGAAGAACCACGAGTTCCGCGACGCGGTGGCGGTGGCGGCCTGGGACGCCAGGTTCCGGCTGGGTGTGGTCAGGACCCTGCTCGACGCGATCGCCAGGGGCGAGGCCGTGGCCGATGGCGTGCTGCCCCGCGCCGCCGATCCGGGGCGCTACCAGTGGTTGGCGAAGTTCAGTCAGGACACCGCGCGCGTCCTGGATCAGCGCAGGATCAACCAGCTCGTCGGCCGGCCCACGGAGATCTCCAAACGCACCCAGATGATCTACAAGCATGTGCCGTCCACCGCCGCCGGAGCGCTGGGTTACGGCATCGCGGCGGGTGCTGGGATGATCGCCGCTCCGGTGGCGCTGCCCCTGATCCTCACTGTCGTCGGCGTCCTCACGGCCACCGGCGTCGGCGAGACCTACCTCCGGACCCACGAACCCCGGCACCGCCAGGCGGCGCGGTTCGCCGGCGCCGTCGCCGAGGTGAGCAGCCAGCCCCGCTCCAGCGAGCAGTTCGTACAGGTTCTGCGGGACAACCTGCGCGAGGCGGCGGTGGCGAACGAGTTGGTCACGCCGATCGACCTGCCGCCCAAGGCGGGGGTACTCAAGCGGTTCGGGCGCTGGCAACGCGACGGGTTCAGCGACGTGTGGGTCAGCGGAAGGCGGCGCGTCCGACGGGCCGTCGTGTGGGCGCAGGACCAGGCCCGCGCCGGTCAACCACCGCGACACCTCGCCCGGCAACCGCTCCGGGCGGCCGGACCGCTGCACCTGACCGCCGCCGACCGCGCCGAAGTGGACGCACTGCACGAGATCCTCACCGACCTCGACACGCTCAAGAGCTGGGCCGTCGGCGACGACACCGACCGCGAGCTGCTCCGTACCGACCTCGCTCTGCACCTCGACAAGATCGGCCTCTGGCAGGGTGCGGCGGGAGCGGACTGGTCCTGGAGCCAGGCGCGCTGGACGGCGATCGCCGCGGCTCTGCGATCCCGACACGGCCGGATCGACCCCCTCGGGCAGAGCGGACCGGGCGGCGTCGAGTCCGTCGAGTCGATGGCGGCGCTCCGGCGCGCCGAATCGGATCCGCTGTCGCCGTATCGGGTGGCCGTCGAGCGGGAGCGGGAGCGGACGAACCACCTGTGGGCCGGCGTCGCCAGGATGTCGTCGACCGGGGCGCGACCGCGTCCCTGGGCGTCTGTGATCTCGCCGACGAAGCTGCAGATCGCGGTTGGTGACCTGAAGAGCGCCGAGCTGAACCTCCGGGTCGACACGGAGCTCGACGCGCCCGCCGAAGTAGTGCTGCGGCTGCGGCACTGGTCGGCGCCGACCTACGAACTGGTCGTCCGCGACAGCGCGACCCTGCACGATCCGGCCGCCCTGGGCCGTCTGCTGGACGGGACCGTCGAGCACATCAGGATCAATCGGCCCGACCTCGGCACGCGGTCGTGGAATCTGGTCCAGCACGTCTTCCGCACCGAGGACAGGTACCCGGTCCTGCGTCGACAGCTCAATCCGTTCGGCCCACCGACGTGGCCGCTTCGGCTCAGCCCCGCCATCGCCGCGCATCCCAACCTGCACGTGATCTCGTCGCACGACGGGCCGCGCCCACGCCAGCTCATCGACCAACTGATCCCGGCGGCGGCCCGGGCCGCGCAACCGGTCATCCTGCTGGACGCCCCGAGGATCGGCCACGCCGTGCTCGGCGCTGATCTTGCCGCGATGAACTACCTGCTCGAGCAGTTCGCCCAGCGTGATCAGCTACCGGTGGTCGTCACCCGGGGCAGGGTGAGCGCCGACGTGCTCGACGTGGCGGCGAAGTACGGTGCCGCCGTCCTGCATCCGACCCTGGACAAACCCGTCAGCGCCGGATTGAGCAGCCTCCAGGTGGGCCACCGGTGGAGGGTGACCGCGTCGCGGACGGGGTCAGGCGCCCGGGACCTCCCGGACAGTGCGGCATGGGACCACATCACCCCGGCGGTGCTCGACGCGGCGGCTCGACTGGCGCGCCCCACCGAGGCGGTGTCCCGCGTCGACGACGCGCTCGGCGAGTTGATCTGGTCGGTCGACCTGGCGGCCGAACCGGCGGCCGGCCGTACGGTCTTCCGCACTCTGGCGCAGCGATGGTCGACAGACGGGATGAAGTCCCACCTCAACCGGGTCAAGAAAATGATCGAGCGGGTGCCCGGTCGGCGCGAGCTGGGCATCCTCGCGCCGGTGCTGGAGTTCGGCGCTGCTGGTCAGGCCGATGTCGTCTTCGACTACGCGATCGCCGACGAGGCGCGACGACCCCGGGTGCTGCTCGACTCGGTGGGCCGCCTAGACCTGGCGGGGCAGCTCGACGTACCGATGGGGGTCGGGCTGACCACCGGCGCCCTCGTGTCGATGGTGAGCGCCGTCGGCGGCGACACGTCGATGCCCGCCGTCGCGGTGTCGGTGCTCGAGGTGCTTGCCGTGATCAGGGCCGGGAGGTTCGCGGACGCCCAGACCTTCATCGAGACCAACCGGGGCCGATTCTCCCCGGAGGAGAAGGGACGGTGGGTCGATGCGATCGCCGGCCTGTCCGCCAGCATGCCGGGCCGCGCCGAGCAGCTCGAACGGCTGTCGCAGGCGGTGCTGACGTGCTGAGTGGTCCGGCGATCCGCCGCCCACCCGTGTGGGGCCGCCGTGCCCCGATTCGCCCGCCAGCGGGGGTAGCCGGGTCGCGCTGGCCGGCAATGGTCCCGGAGCTCGCCCACCTCGCCTTGAGGCCAACCGTCGGAATGCATAGACGGTAATGCCGAGTCGAAAAAGATGCTAGGAGGGCTCTCTGAACAAATGCTGGAACGATAGTTGATTTTGGAATCGCGATTAATCGAAGCGTCGAGGGGTGGCGTATCGGACGCTTCTCGGGCAGACTCGTTGTGGAACTGTTCAATATGGATAACTTTTCCGGAGGAGACTGTCCGAGTGGGAAAAGAAGGTTCCAGCAGGCATTTCACGGCGCGGGTTGGAATAGGAATTCTGTCGGCGGCGATGGCTGTCGGTGTCACACCGTCGGGCGCGGCCGCCGACGCCGGCCTCCGTTCGAATGTCACGTCCGCCCAGGCGGGACCCGGGATCGCACCGACTGGCGCCCGTGACCAGCTGGTGACCGTGGTCGTACAGCTCAGTGGGGAACCGGTGGCGCTCGCGGGGGGATCGGCGGGACAGCGGCCGTCCAACGCGGGCAAGGATCAGCGTCGGGCCGAGATTCGACAGCAGCAGGCCCCCGTCGAGCAGGAGGCCCGTCAGCTCGGTGCCACCGTGCTCGCCACCTACCAGCACGCGTACAACGGCATCAAGGTGCGGGTGAAGGCGAGCGAGCTGGGCGCGCTCGCCGGCATGCCCAATGTGGTAGCCGTGCATCCAGTGCGGAGCGTGCAGTTGGAGAACACCCAGGGCGTGCCGTTTGTCGGGGCCCCCGCCGTCTGGAACCCGCCACTTGACGTACGTGGCGAGGGCATGAAGATCGCCATCGTCGACACCGGCATCGACTACACCCATGCCGACTTCGGGGGCTCCGGCACGCCCGCCGCGTACCAGGCGGCTCACGCTCAGCAGGCGGCCGCGCCGGACCCCAGCGTCGTCGGGCCGAACGCCCCGAAGGTCAAGGGTGGCATCGACCTGGTCGGCGATACCTACCAGCCCGACCCCGCGAGCCCGAACTACCAGCCTGTTCCACAACCCGACCCGAACCCGGTGGACTGCGGCGAAGGCCATGGCACCCATGTTGCCGGAACGGCTGCTGGCTTCGGTGTGCTGGCCGACGGCAAGACGTATCAGGGTCCGTACGACAAGGACACGGTCAGCGCCAATTCCTGGCTCGTCGGCCCCGGCGTGGCGCCGAAAGCCGACCTGTATGCCGTTAAGATTTTCGGCTGCTCGGCCGAATCCTCCCAGTCAATTCTGGAAGCAATCGAGTGGTCCGTCGCCAATGACATGGACGTCATCAACATGTCACTGGGCTCACGGTTCGGCACCACCGACGATCCCGTGACGGTCGCGTTGGACAACGCGGCCAAGGCTGGAGTGATCGCGGCAGTCTCGGCCGGCAACGCGGGCCCGGCACCCTACGTGGTGAACAGCCCGTCCAACGCCAACTCCGCGATCAGCGTCGCCGCCAACGACTCGAGGTCGCGTTTCCCCGGCGCCCATCTCGCTCTGGGTGTCGACGCCATCAACGCCAACAACGCCGTGTTCGTCGACGGCACCGCGCTGCCGATCAAGGTGGTCCGTGACGGTGCTGGTGGGATAGGCCTCGGATGTAGCGTCGACGACTTCACGGCTGCCGGGGTGAGAGGCGCGCTCGCCGTGGTGAGCCAGGGCACCTGCCCCCGGGTGTCCAAGGCGATCTACGGACAGGCGGCGGGAGCCGCAGCGGTGCTGATGATCGGCACCGCCAACTATCCGCCCTACGAGGGCGTGATCTCCGTCGACCCGGCGAACAATGAGCCGGCGAGCGTTTCGATCCCGTTCCTCGGCGTGCCGAAGAGTGCGACGGCGGCACTCCTCGCCGCTGATGGCCAGACCACGACGTTGACCAACAAGGCGCTGGACAACCCCACCTACACCCAGACCTCGCCCATCTCCTCGGGGGGCCCGCGTGGAGGAGACAGCTGGCTCAAGCCGGACGTGACCGCGCCCGGCGTGGGGATCATGTCGGCCGGTGTCGGCACCGGAACCAACGGGTTCGCCTTCACCGGAACCTCAATGGCTGCGCCACACACCGCCGGAGTGGCCGCCCTGGTCAAGCAGGCGCATCCCGATTGGCGCGAGGTCAGCTACTGGCGGGCCGCGGTCGTCAACACCGCTGTCCCCGCCGGGGTGGCGGACTACCGCACCAGGGTGAACGGTGTCGGTCTGATCCAGGCGCCGGGAGCGGTTGAGACCGAGGTCATCGCGCTCGGCGACGCGGATACCACCGCGCTCAACTATGGCTTCGCCGAGCTCGACAAGAACTTCCGTAAGGCCAAGGTCATCACGTTGAAGAACCTTGGTCCGACGGCTCGGACGTTCGACGTGTCGATCGGTCAGGCGGCCGGCAGCCCGCACCGCACCACGGTTTCGACGACCAAGGTCACCGTGCCTGGCAACGGCGAGAAGTCGCTCGAGGTCATCCTGGACGTGCCGGCTGCGACCGCGGGTGACTCGGCCGCGTTCCACGATGTGGCCGGTCTGGTCACGCTCACGCCGACGGCGAAGAGCGGAGGTGCCACCCTGCGGGTGCCGTACTACCTCGTGCCGCAGGCGGTTTCCACGATCAGCACGTCGGTCGACACCAACGAGCTGCGCCAGAACGGGTCGGCTACCGCAAGGGTGACCAACCGCTCCGGTGTCGTGCCCGGCGCCGCCGACTGGTACGCCTGGGGCCTGTCCGATCCGCAGGACGCCCCCGGTACGGCCGATCTGCGGGCCGTGGGCGTACGAGGCGTGGGTGCCGACAACACCATCGCGTTCGCGGTCAACACCTATAACCGGTTGTCCACCGCGGCTCGGTACGAGTTCACCGTCTACGTGGATGTCAACGCGGACGGCACCGACGACTACCAGGTCGTCGGCACCGACCAGGGGTTACTCGCCAACGGGGTGGTCAACGGTTCGGTCGGCGTGGCGGTGACCGACCTGCGCACCGGCACCAGCTCGCAGACGTTACCCGCCGACGCGCCGTTCGATGGCAGCACGTTCGTCCTCCCGGTGCAGCTCGACCAACTCTGCGCGGCCGGCTCGCCGTGTCTGTCGTCATCGAATCCGCGACTGACCTACCACGTGTCCAGCTCCAGCCAGTGGGACGCTGCGGTCGACACCGTCGAGGCGAAGGCTTCCTTCAACGCCTTCACCCCGGCTCTGACCACGGGCCTGAGCAACAGGGTCGCCCCGAACGCAATCGCCACCCAGACGGTCAGCCTGAACCAGGCCGAGTTCGGCCGCACTCCGGCCAAGGGCTGGCTGGTCTTGAGCCACGACAATGCCAGCCGCAACGAGGCGCAGCTGATCCCGGTCAGCTGATGCTGGCCGACTGATCCGACGGTCCGGCACCGCATGGTGCCGGACCGTCGGCGGTCGCGCTTGCGGGCCGTCCCTACGCGCCCGCCGTCGAGGTGGAAGAAGCCCTAACGGGTCCGGCGGATGTCGTACGCGGGGCCCCCCGGGCCGCTGATCGCGGCCAGGAACTCATGGCCGCGCATACGGCACCACGCCGGGAGGTCCACCGCCGCCGCCGGGTCGTCGGCCAGCACCCGGACGACCGTGCCGACCGGCACCTGCGGCATCCGCCGGGCCGCCGCGATCACCGGCAGCGGGCAGCGTTGGCCCCGGCAGTCGAGCACCTCGTCCGGCATCGTCACAGCCCGACCACCCCGGCGTCGGCCCGCAGCCCGGCGACGATCCCGGGCAGTTCGGCGAGGAACCGCTCGACGTCCTCCTCGGTCGTGTCCCGGTGCAGACTGACCCGGACGTTGCCGTGCGAGAGCACCCCCATCGCCTCCAACACGTGCGACGGCCGCAGCGTCGACGACGTGCAGGACGAGCCGGACGACACCGCGAAACCCCGCCGGTCGAGCGCGTGCAGCAGCGCCTCGCCGTCGACGTACAGGCAGGAGAACGTCACCAGGTGCGGCAGGCGCAGCACCGGGTCGCCGACCACCTCCACGTCGGGCACCTCCGCCGCCACCCGCTCCCGGATCCGATCCACCAGCGGGGAGAGCCGGGCCTGCTCGGCAGCCGCGTCGGCCGCCGCCGCGCGCAGGCTCGCCGCCGCCGCCACCACCGCGGGCAGGTTCACCACCCCGGGAGTACGTCCACCCTCCCGCTCGTCGGCCGGCCACGGCGACTCCCAGCGGGTGCCCTTGCGCACCGCCAGCAGCCCCACCCCGGGTGGCCCGCCCCACTTGTGGGCGCTGGCGCTGAGCACCGACCAGCCGGCCGGCAGGGGCACCCGCCCGACCGACTGCGCCGCGTCGACGTACAGCGGCACCCCGACATCCGCGCAGACGGCCGCCGCCTGGGCGACCGGCTGCACGGTGCCCACCTCGTGACTGGCGGTGATCAACGCGGCCAGCGCCACGCCGGGCGCGCGGACGGCCGTCGACCAGGCGGCCAGATCCAGCCGGCCCACCCGGTCGACAGGCACCGAGTGGGCGACGCCGCCGACCGCGACGTGCCGCTCGGCGGCGTGCAGGACTGCGGAATGCTCGATCGCCGAGTGCACGAGCGTCGCACCGGCCCGGTGCCGTCCCGCCAGGCCGCCGAGCACCGCGCCGTGGGCTGCCGTCGTACCGCTGCTGGTGAGGGACAGCTCGTCGGCGCGGACGCCGAGCGTCTGCGCGGCGGCCTCGCGGGCGGCGTCGAGCAGTTGCCGGGCGCGGCGCGCCTGGCTGTAGAGCTTCCCCGGGTCGGCCCAGCCGTCCTCCAGCGCGGCCAACAGCGCCTGCCGGGCGACCGGATGCAGCGGCGCGGCCGTCGCCGCGTCCAGGTAGACGCTCACAGGTCCCCACGCTATCGCGACGTTATGCCCAGGATCCCCCCGATGGGGGCGGACAGTGACCCCACCACGGTCGAGTCCGTCATGGTCGAGTAATCTGCGACCGTCGGTGACGCCTTTGCCGCCGGTGCTGACGAACGACGCACCGCGGCGCGCTAGGGAGGCAGGACCAGGTGGTCGCAAGGAGTTCGGAGGTACGGCCGTCGGCCGTACGGCACGGTGCTGCCCCACGGGTCGGTGGACGCCGGGGACGCGGTGCCGGTCGGCTGGCCGGGCTCGGTCTCGGGGGCGTGGCTCTACTGGTTCTGCTCACGGGCTGTGACGTCGGCAAGACGTTCGACGGCTTCGGCTGGCCGCAGGGCGGCATCACCCCCGAGTCGCACCGGATGTACGACCTGTGGATCGCCTCCTGCGTCGCCGCGCTCGCGGTCGGCGTCTTCGTGTGGGGCCTGATCTTCTGGTGTGTCGTGCGCTACCGCAAGCGTGGCAACGCGCTGCCGGTGCAGACCCGCTACAACCTGCCGATGGAGTTCCTCTACACCATCGCGCCGATCCTGATCGTCTCCGTGCTCTTCTACTACACGGCGATCGTGCAGACCGACGTCGACAAGCTGTCGAAGAACCCGGACGTCACGGTCGAGGTCGTCGCGTTCAAGTGGAACTGGCAGTTCAACTACCGCGACGGTCAGGGCACGGAAGCCAAGACCACCGCGTCGACGCTGGGCACCAGTGAGGTCATCCCGGTGCTCGTGCTGCCGACCAACCGGTCCATCCGGTTCGAGGAGACCAGCCGCGACGTCATCCACTCCTTCTGGGTGCCGGAGCTGCTGTTCAAGCGGGATGTCATGCCCGGCAAGATCCGCAACGTCTTCGAGGTCTCCAGCCTCGACGCCGAGGGCGCGTACGTCGGTCGCTGCGCCGAGCTGTGCGGCAGCTACCACGCGTTCATGAACTTCGAGCTGCGGGTCGTCTCGCCGGAGAAGTACGACCAGTTCCTCGCGGCCAAGCAGGGCGGCAAGTCCACCCAGGAGGCGCTGGCCCAGATCGGCGAGGAGCCGTACGCGCAGACCACCCAGCCGTTCGACACCCGCCGGACGCAGAGCAACTTCAACCCGGACAACGCTCCGGCCGGCACGGGAAGCTGAGGCAGCGGCATGAAGACCGAGTGGCGTATCTTCCTGATCATCGCCGGGTTCCTTTTCGGCGCCACCATCCTCTACGGCGCCTGGACGCACGGTGAGTCCGGCAACATCGAGTGGGTGGGCACCGTCGCCCTGGCGCTGTCGTTCCTGCTGTGCTCGATGTGCGGTGGCTTCTTCTGGTTCGTCTCCCGCCGTATCGACCTGCGCCCGGAGGACCGGGCCGACGCCGAGATCTCCGACGGCGCCGGCGAGGTCGGCTTCTTCAGCCCGGGCAGCTACTGGCCGTTCGGTCTGGCGCTGGCCGCCGCGACCGCCGCGCTGGGCATGGTGTTCTGGCAGTTCTGGCTGATCGGCCTCGGCCTGGTCGCGGTCATCTTCGGTGCCTGCGGCCTGCTGTTCGAGTACTACACCGGCACCCGGCGCACCGCCGAGCACTGATCGACCGTTCGCGTACCGCCCACGAAGGCCCGCACCCCGACCGGGGGAGCGGGCCTTCGTCGTGATCGACTCGGTTTCCTGGAATTCGGGGTGTCCGAGTGGTCCGGACACCCCGCCTTCCGTGATGTCGAGTGGATCACGGACGGCCGGTTCGGTCCGAGGGGCGTGCGCGGAGATTTGTCGGACCCGCGTGGGAAACTACAGGCGAGTAGTTCTCCGCTTCCGTTGTGCGTCGTTGTCGCATTCCGGAGCGGCTCGCCCGGAGTGAGAAGGAGACGCCCGATGTCGCACCGCGATCTCTACTGCGACGTCTGCGAGGGCGTGGCGCCGTTCGAGGCGCCGCCCTGCGTCGACGGCCACGGCAGCGACTGTCCCGAGCTGGTCTGCACCGGTTGCGGCGCGGCCGTGGTGATCGCCACGTTGGTCGCCCCCGTCACCCGGTTGGCCGAGCGCCGACGCCGCCAGCCCACCCGCCGCCACGCCGCCTGACGCGCACCGCCTGACTGGTTACGCCCTCGGCCGGCCGCACATCGTTGCACCCGACACGCCGCCGTGCCCACCTCGCCGATGTGGGGGTATCCCGTCGCGCCGACACCCCCACCTTGCCGATGTGGCGGTATCTCGCCGGACCGTCGCGCCCTACCTCGCGGACCTGGTCAGACACGGTCGCGCATGCCGGTTGATCCGGTGGGACGGGCGCGCCGATCAGGCGGTGGTCGCGGCCTCGGCGGTGGTGGCGGTCTCGATCCAGCGCTCCAGGACGCCCGCCGCCGCGCCCGAGTCGATCGACTCGGCGGCGCGGTCCAGGCCGGCGCGCAGCGCCTCGGTCAGGTCGCCGTCGAGCGGACCCTGCGTCGCGAGGGCCGCCGCCGCGTTGACCAGGACCGCGTCGCGCACCGGGCCGGTCTCGCCGGCCAGCAGACGACGGGCCACGCCGGCGTTGTACGCCGCGTCACCGCCGCGCAGGTCGGCGAGGGTGGCCCGGGGTACGCCGAGGTCCTTCGCGTCCAGCACGGCCTCGCGTACGGTGCCGTTCTGCGCCGCCCAGACGCGGGTCGGCGCGGCGGTGGTGAACTCGTCCAGCCCGTCCTCGCCGCGCATCACCAGCACCGAGTCGCCCCGGGCGGCGAACACGCCGGCCATCACCGACGCCATCCGTGCGTCGAAGCAGCCGACCGCGCCGGCGCGGGGACGGGCGGGGTTGGTCAGCGGGCCGAGGAAGTTGAACACGGTCGGGACGCCCAGCTCCCGGCGGACCGGCCCGGTGTGCCGCATTCCCGGGTGGAACCGGGCGGCGAAGCAGAAGCCGATGCCGGCCTCGGTGACGCAGCGCACGATGGCGTCGGGGTCGAGGTCGAGCGGGACGCCGAGGAACTCCAGCAGGTCCGCGGTGCCGCAGGAGGAGGACGCGGCGCGGTTGCCGTGCTTGACCACCCGTACGCCCGCGCCCGCGACGACCAGCGCGGCCATGGTGGAGATGTTGACCGTGTGGGCGAGGTCACCGCCGGTGCCGACCACGTCCAGCGCGGTGGAGCGCAGCTCGTCGGGGAGGTCGACCGGGACGGCCCGGCTCAACATCGTCTCCACCAGGCCGGCCAGCTCGGCCGAGGTCTCACCCTTGGCCCGGAGCGCCACCGCGAAGCCGGCCACCTGGGCGGCGCCCGCCGAGCCGGCCATGATCTCGCCCATGGCCCAGGCGGTGTCGCCGGTGGACAGCTCCTCGCCGCGCAGCAGCGAGTTGAGCAGGTGCGGCCAGGTCCGATCGCCCATGGCGGGCCTCCCGAGCGTACGAAAGTGCGGGTGGGCTGGAATCGGCGCGGGCTCGGCCGGCGCCGTGTCGGTGCCGGGTGGCGCTGGGACGTCAGGCGGGTGCGTGCGTCCGCAGCAGCTCGGCCACCGTGCTGCCGGTGGTCACCGGGTCGAGCGGGTGCACCAGCGTCGCGTCGACCTCGGCGTACGCGGCGAGCCATCGGTCCGCGGCGCGGGCGATCACGAGGCAGGTGGGGGGCGCGTCGTCCCGATCGTCCTTGATCTGCCGGGCGATGCCGATGCCGCCGCCGGGGCTGGCCTCGCCGTCGAGCAGCAGCAGGTCGATCTCGTAGTCGTCGACGAGCCGGATGGTCTCGGCGTAGGTCGACGCGTCGACGAACTCGATCTGCAGCCCGGGCGCTGGCCGGGTGCCCACGGCGAGCCGCATCCGGTCACGGACCTGCGGGTCGTCGCTGTAGAGCAGGACGGTGCACAGACGCTCACTCATGCCGACACTCCGCTTCCAACCTCGTAGCTGCCCGCCGATCGTACCGGCCGACGTGACGTACCTGACACGCCGCCCGCTCTCCGCGCGTCCGGCGTACCGTCTGCGCAGCTCAGGCCGTCGTGGCGCCGGCGGCGCGGTCGCGGGCCTCCTGGCGGTCCAGCTCGCGGTCGACGCGGCGGGCCTCCCGCTCGGACTGCTTCACCCACTGCACGACCAGCACCGCGAGCATGGTCACGCTGACGAACTCACCGCCGGCCCAGAGGATGCCGCCGGCGACCACCTGGTCGGCCTTGGGGTCGGACCAGCTCAGGTTGAGCGACGGGTACCAGTCGCCGCCGAAGAGCGTGGTGCTCTGCATGATGGTGAGACCGAGCACGGTGTGGAACGGCACGGAGAGCAGCATGAGCAGCGCCCGCGCCGGGTACGGCCAGCGGCCCGGCAGCGGATCGAGACCGAGCAGCGGCCAGAAGAACACGCAGCCGGTCATGATGAAGTGCGCGTGCACCAGCTCGTGCGCCCAGGCGTGTTCCAGGGTGAAGCGGTACAGGTCGCTGAAGTACAGCGCGAACGGGTTGACCACGAAGATGGCGAACGCCACCAGCGGGAAGCTGTAGACCCGGGCGATGCGACTGTGCACGATCGCCAGGAGGCGCTTGCGTGGTCCGACCGGCAGGGTCCGCAGGGCCAGCGTCATCGGCGCGCCCAGCGCCAGGAAGATCGGCGAGACCATGGAGAGCACCATGTGCTGGACCATGTGCACCGACAGCAGCGCGGTGTCGTAGGCGTGCAGTCCGCTGACCGTGACCAGCGCGATGCCGCCGAGGCCGGGCCCGAGGAAGAAGACGGTACGGGCGATCGGCCAGCGGTCGCCGCGGATGCGCAGCCGGTACACGCCGTAGAGGTAGAGCCCGGCGGCGAGCACCAGGCCGAGGGCCAGCCAGCTGTCCAGCCGGGTCTCGGTCAGCACTGCGCCGATGGTGAACGGTGGTGGGGTCACCTCGGCCCCGGCGGCCAGTGCCGACGGACTCGCCGGCGTGGCCGCGAGCACACTGGCCGGGACGGCCGGGGTGGCGGCGAGGATGGGATCGACGTGCAGCACGCTTTTCAGGCTAGGCCAGGCGAACCGGACCCTGACGCTCGGGCCACGGAAGGCGCAGGTTTGCCACCCCGCTGATCGCCTGCCCCGGTCAGGGGCAATAATGACGGCGTGACTGCGGCCCCAGCCATTGACAAGAGCCGGATCCACTCTCTGACGCGACCCAACATGGTCAGCGTGGGGACGATCGTGTGGCTCTCCAGCGAACTCATGTTCTTCGCGGCGCTCTTCGCGATGTACTTCTCGATCCGCGCGGCTGCGCCGGAGCAGTGGGAGAAGCACACCGAGTCGCTGAACATCCCGTACGCGACCACCTTCACGGTGATCCTGGTGCTGTCCTCGGTGACCTGCCAGCTCGGCGTCTTCGCGGCGGAGAAGGGTGACGTGCACGCGCTGCGTCGCTGGTTCACCGTCACCTTCGTGATGGGCCTGATCTTCGTGCTCGGCCAGGTGAACGAGTACCGCCACCTGGTGGAGGACGGCGTCAAGATCAACGCCGACGGCTACGGCTCGATGTTCTACCTGACGACCGGCTTCCACGGCCTGCACGTGACCGGCGGTCTCATCGCCTTCATCATCTTCATGGTCCGCACGACCATGGGCCGGTTCACGCCGGCGCAGGCGACCTCGGCGATCGTCGTGTCGTACTACTGGCACTTCGTCGACGTCGTGTGGATCGGCCTGTACGCCATGATCTACTGGCTTCAGTGATCTTGGCGCGTCACGAACCGCGCCGCTGCTCCGTCCCCTGAGACAAGGTCCAACCGGTTAAGGACACAGCTCATGACTTCTGACAACGACCGCCGACGCGGCCTGCTCGCGCGGTTGCGCGGGCGGCCCGCCGTGCGCAGCAGGGGCCGCCGCCGGCTGGGCGCCGCGGTCCGGCTGATCGCGGCGCTGATGCTCGCCGGCGGCGCCTACACCGTCTTCGCCCCCGGTGCGCAGGCGCAGGACAATCCGCCGCTCACCGGCGCCGCAGCCGAGGGCAAGGCGCTGTTCGACGTGAGCTGTGTGACCTGCCACGGACGCAACGCCCAGGGCGTCGAGGGTCGCGGGCCGAGCCTGATCGGCGTCGGCGCGGCCTCGGTCGAGTTCCAGGTCAGCTCGGGCCGTATGCCGCTGGCCCGCCAGGAGGCCCAGGCGCACCGCAAGCCCCCGGTCTTCACCGACGAGCAGGTTCGTCAGCTCGCCCAGTACGTCCAGGAGCTCGGCGGCGGTCCGGTCGTGCCGGGCACCGACGAGGACCTGCACGAGAACGGCAACGTCGCGGCCGGCGGCGAGCTGTTCCGGATCAACTGCTCGCAGTGCCACGCCTTCGGCGGTGGCGGCGGTGCGCTCTCCTCGGGCAAGTTCGCCCCGAGCCTGCACCCGGCGACCGACCGGCAGATCTACGCGGCGATGCTGAGCGGCCCGCAGAACATGCCGGTGTTCGGCGACAACCAGATCACTCCGGAGCAGAAGGCCGACATCATCGCCTACATCCAGGAGACGCTGAAGACCGACCAGGACCCGGGCGGGTTCAACCTCGGTCGGTATGGGCCGTCGACCGAGGGCCTGGCGATCTTCCTGGTTGGCATCGTGGCGCTCGTATTCGCTAGCCTGTGGATTGCGGGTAAGTCGTGACCGAGCGGATCGTCAGTTTCAGTGCCGTGGTGCCGCTCGGCGCCACCCGTAGCGAGGTGACGGCATGAGCACGCACACCGAGCACCAGGCCCCCCAGGGCCGGGAGCCGCTCGACGTGAACGACCCCCGGCTGAGCCGGTTCGACATCGTCCGTGAGGGCGCGCGTCGAGACGACATCGAGATCGTCCACTACGAGCCGCAGGTGCTGCCGGGCACCAAGGCGGAGCGTCGGCTGACCCGCGTGGTCGCCGGATTCTTCCTGATCACCGGCCTGGCGGCGACCGCCTTCCTGGCCATCTACATCTGGTGGCCGTGGCAGTACGCGCCGGGCCGCGGCGGCGACAAGTTCTACACGCCGTTGCTGGGCGCCACGCTCGGCGTGGCCCTGCTCGCCGTCGGCTTCGGCATCCTGACCTGGGGCAAGAAGTTGCTGCCCAAGGAGGTCTCGATCCAGGACCGGCACGAGGGTCAGGTCGACTCCGAGGGCCGCACCATCACCGGCCAGACCATGCTCTACATGGCCGACGAGCTGGGTGTGAAGCGTCGTCCGCTGCTCGGCATCTCGCTGCTGGCCGGTCTCGCGCCGGTCGCCGCGGTCGCGGCGGCGCCGCTGGTCGGCGGGTTGATCTCGCAGCCGCACAAGAACAACCAGATGTTCACCACCGGGTTCGCCCCGGCCGAGGGTGGGCAGAGGATCCGCCTGGTCCGCGAGGACGGCCGTCCGGTACGCCCGGCGGACGTCAGCGCCGGTGGTCAGCTCACGGTCTTCCCGGGCATCGAGCACGGTGTGAGCAACCGGCACGCCGACTCGCCGACGCTGCTGATCCACCTGCGCGACTCGGACGCCCAGAAGTCCCGTGAGGCCAACTCGCGTCCCGACGTGGGCCACGGCGACTACATGTGGGGCAACTACGCGGCGTTCTCCAAGGTCTGTACGCACGCCGGCTGCCCCGCCAGCCTCTACGAGCAGCAGACCAACCGGCTGCTCTGCCCGTGCCACCAGTCCCAGTTCCTGATCACCGACAACGCCCGGCCCGTCTTCGGCCCCGCCAGCCGGCGGCTGCCGCAGCTGCCGATCGAGGTGGACTCCGAGGGCTTCTTCGTGGCGAAGTCCGACTACACCGAGACCGTCGGGCCTGATTTCTGGGAGCGGCCATGAAGCGTCGAAAGTTCGACCTGGCGGCCACGCCGGGCAAGGCCGCGGTGGGGGTGGACGACCGCTTCGCGGTGGCCACTCCGCTGCGCAAGCTGCTGAACAAGGTCTTCCCGGACCACTGGTCGTTCCTGCTGGGCGAGATCGCGCTGTTCTCGTTCATCGTGCTGCTCCTGACCGGTGTGTTCCTCACCCTCTTCTACGAGCCGGCGATGACCGAGGTGGTCTACGACGGCAGCTACGCGCCGTTGCAGGGCACGCCGATGTCCGCCGCGTACGCGTCGAGCCTGGACCTCTCGTTCGACGTCCGTGGTGGCCTGGTGATGCGGCAGATGCACCACTGGGCGGCGCTGCTGTTCATGGCCGCGATCGTCGTGCACATGCTGCGGGTGTTCTTCACCGGCGCCTTCCGCAAGCCGCGCGAGACCAACTGGATCATCGGCTCGCTGCTGTTCTGGGTCGGCTTCCTGGCCGGCTTCACCGGTTACTCGCTGCCGGACGACGGCCTGTCCGGCACCGGCCTGCGGATCGCCTCCGCGATCATGCTGTCCATCCCGGTGGTGGGCTCCTGGCTCACGTCGTCGATCTTCGGTGGCGAGTTCCCCGGGACGATCATCATCAGCCGGTTCTTCATCGCCCACGTCCTGCTGATCCCGGGTCTGCTGCTCGCGCTGATCAGCGTCCACCTGGGTCTGGTCTTCAAGCAGAAGCACACCCAGTGGCCCGGCCCCGGCCGGACCAACAACAACGTGGTCGGCGAGCGGATGTTCCCCCGCTACGCGTTGAAGCAGGGCGGCTTCTTCATGGTCGTCTTCGGCGTCATCGCGCTGCTGGGCGGTCTGTTCCAGATCAACCCGATCTGGCTGTTCGGCCCGTACGAGGCGTGGGTGGTCTCGGCCGCCAGCCAGCCCGACTGGTACGTCATGTTCCTCGACGGCTCGACCCGACTCATGCCTGCCTGGGAGCTCAACATCCCGATCGGCGACGGGTACGTCATCCCGCCGTTGTTCTGGCCGACTGTCGTCCTGCCCGGCATCCTGGTCGGCCTGTCGACGATGTACCCGTTCCTCGAGGCGCGGCACCTCAAGGACCGCAAGAGCCACAACCTGCTCCAGCGGCCCCGTGACGTTCCGGCCCGTACGGCCGTCGGTGCCATGGCCGTCGCCTTCTACATCGTGCTGACGCTCTCGGGCGCCAACGACGTGATCGCGGACAAGTTCCAGATCAGCCTGAACGCGATGACCTGGGCGGGCCGGGTCGGTCTGCTCGTGGTCCCGCCGCTGGCGTACTACGTCACCTACCGGCTCTGCCTCGGTCTGCAGCAGCACGACCGGGAGGTGCTCGCGCACGGCGTGGAGACCGGCATCATCCGGCGTCTGCCGGACGGCCGGTTCGTCGAGGTCCACCAGCCGCTCAGCGCGGCGAACGGGCACGCGGACGGCCACGGCGAGCTGGACTACGTCGGCTGGGTGGTGCCGAAGAAGATGAACCGGCTCGGGGCTCTCGGCCCGGCGGTCCGGGGCTTCTTCTACCCGATCGAGAAGCCGGTCGAGGCACCGGTCTCGCCGGGTCACCCGCCGGTCGAGCCCCGGGGAGACCGCGCGGAGATCGGCAGCGGCGAGAGCCGCCACTGACCTCGCGACAGCACCGTCACGTGACGCCCGCCGGACTTCCGGCGGGCGTCACGTCGTTGTCGGTGCTCCGCCGCCCAACCGAGGAGAAGTCGGACGGGCACGGCGGGACCGGTCGACCCCGCGCGCCGGGCGATCGCAGGAATAACCCCCGTGAGCCGGGTATCCGTGCGATCCAACGTCTCAAGGGGGGGAAGCATGTTGGGTCTCAAACGCCTCGGCCTGTTGGCCGCGCTGGTGCTGGTCGGCCTCGCACCGGCCGCGGCCGCCCAGGCAGCGGCACAGCCGTCGACGCAGGACACCCAGTATCTGCAGGCGGTGCACCAGGTGAACCTGTTCGAGATCACCGCCGGTGACCTGGCTCAGCAGAAGGGCCAGAACCAGGGGGTCAAGGACCTGGGTGCGATGTTCAAGACCGACCACACCCAGCTGGACCAGACGGTGCAGCAGACCGCGTCGCAGCTCAACGTCGAACTGCCGAACGAGCCCACGGCCGATCAGCAGGCGGTCATCGACAAGCTGAACAACGCCAGCGGCGCGGACTTCGACCGGCTCTGGGTGACGAGTGAGCTGGCCGGTCACGTCCAGGCCATCCAGGCCACCCAGACGGAGATCTCGCAGGGCTCCGAGCAGTCGGTCGTCCAACTGGCCCAGACCGCCCTGCCGACGTTGCAGGCGCACTACGACGAGCTGGTCCAACTCGCCAACCAGTTGGGCATCCCGGTCCCGCAGACCAGCGCCAGCGGCACGCCCAGCCCGGGCACCTCGTCGCCGGCGCCGGGTGGCGTCACCGAGTCGCCGTCTCCGAGTGGTGGCATCACCGAGTCGCCGGAACCGGGCCTCGGCACCACCGAGCGGCCCGCTCCCAGCGAGAGCTGACCTCGCGGTAGCGCGACGGCCGGTCCACCCGCAGGGGTGGACCGGCCGCGCCGTCTTGCGGGCCGGCCGCGCACGCGGCCCGCGGGTCAGTCGGCGTCCGCGAGGCCGATCGCGAACGTCTCCTCAAGGTCGAGCTTCGAGTACGCCCGGAACGCGATGTGCGACTCCGTGTTCAGCACACCCGGCACCTTGGAGATGCTGCCCGCGATGACCTGCGCGATCTGGTCGAACTCGCGGACCCGGACGATGGCGATGAGGTCGACGTGCCCGGCCACCGAGTAGACCTCGCTGACACCGGCGACGTTGGCCAGGGCCTCCGCCACCTCGGGGATCGCGTCGGTGGCGCAGTCGATCAGCACGATCGCGGTGATCACGGGGCATTTCTCCGTTCGTCGGCGTCGCTGCCCATGCTAGATGTTCCCGACGGAAGTCCAGGACGGGTGTGCCCGGGTCAGCGGTGGGCGGCGGCGTGCACCGTACCGTCGTCGCCGAAGCGGATCACATCCCGCAGACGCTCGCCGTGCCGCACTGACGCGCCCGGCCAGATCACGCTGCGTCGCACGTCGCCGCCCACCGTGGCATCGGCGCCGACGACCGACTCGACACAGCTCCCGGTCACCGTGGCGGACCCGTCGACCAGCACGCCGCCGGCCGCCGCGTGCAGGTTGGCCGCCAGGTAGTCGGCGGGGGTGCCGGTGTCGTAGAAGGTGCCCGCGTACGGCACCACGTCGAGCGTCCCGGCTGCCTCCGCCGGGCGCCACACCGCGCGTACCAGGTCGGAGAAGACCACCGGCAGGTCGCGTACCAGTCGCCACGGCAACAGCGAGAAACCGGTGAAGCAGTGCCCGGCGAAGGTGCCCGGCGCGGCCGGATCGGCGGCGGGCTGCCCGAGCAGGCGTACGGAATCCTGGTCCCAGCCGTCCAGCAGCGCGGCCACGTCGGGGCCTGGGGCGGTGGCCGGATCGGCCAGGTACGCGTCGGCGTTGCCGACCAGGACCGGCCGACCGTCGATCCAGTCCCGCAGGTTGGCCACCCCGCCGGCCGTGCCGAGCGGGTCGCCGGGCTCCACCGACAGGTGGGCGCGGTCGCCGACGTGTGCGACCACCTGGTCGGCGAGGTAGCAGGCGTTCACCGCGACCCGTGCGGGACCGGTCAGGCCGAGACCGGCCAGCCGGTCCAGCGCCCGGTCCAGCAGGGGTACGTTGCCGACCGGGCACAGCGCCTTGGGCACCCGTTCGGTGAGCGGGCGCAACCGGGTGCCCTCGCCGGCGGCGAGCACGACCGCGCAGAGGTCCTCCGGCCAGCCCGCCCTGGTCATGGCGCGGTGTCGGGCACCGGCGGCGGGAACTGCCCGGCCAGCGGCCCGATGTCGTAGTAGGCGAGCAGCCGGGCCGTCGGCCAGGTCAGCTTGGGTAGGTCGTCCAGCGGATGCCAGGCGGCCTCGAAGACCTCGCCGCCGTCCACCACCAGTTTGGTGCTGGACGCCGGCACCTCCGTCTCGAAGACCATGTCCACCCAGCCCTTGGCGTGCACGATCGCGTTCGGCACGGCCGGGCGTAGCCGGGACGGCGGCAGCCGGACGCCGGACTCCTCGAACAACTCACGGGCCGCGCCCACGACCGGTGGCTCACCCCGGTTGAGCAGGCCGGCGGGGAGCGACCAGCCCTTGCCCGGGGGTTGACGCAGCATCAGCAGCCGACCCGCGCCCGTCGCCTCGGCGTCGCGGACCAGGGTGACCGCGCCGACGATGTACTTCGGCACGGCGAGCCGGACCAGGCGACGGCGCACCGGCAACGGCAGCCGGTAGAAGGCCTGGTAGAACAGGGCCCGACCGGTGGCACGGGAGCGGGGGATCATGACCCCAGGCTAGTGGTCACGAATGTCGTTCGGACGCGCTGGGGCCTGCCGGAGTCACTGTCGATGGTCGACGAGGTCGATGAGCTGGCGTACCACGGTGTCCGGTTCGATCACCCGGTCGAAGACCGCCACGAGCAGGGTCTCCAGGTCGGGGTAGCCCAACTCCTCGGAGAGCCGCAGCAGGGGCAGGTCGCTGGCGAGGCCACGGTTGTGTTGGCGCAGGGCGAGACCGATGGTGGCCCGACCGAGGCGGACCTTGTCGCTGATCGTGATGCCCGGCTCGGTGTGCTCGGAGAACCACCTGTTGATCTGCATCTGTGCGTGCGGCGACTTGACGAAGCCCAGCCACTCCTTGCGCGGGCCGCGTGGCGCGGCTGCGGCCTCGAAGCCGTTGTCGGCGTCGTTCTCGGTGAAGATCTCCACCACGTCGCCCTCGTCCAGCTCCGAGCTCAGCGGGGCGAGTCGGCCGTTGATGCGGGCGGCGAGGCAGTGGTCGCCCCGGTGACTGCCCAGCTCGTACGCCACGTCGACGGGTGTGGCGCCGGCCGGCAGCACCACCTGACGGCCGTCGGCGAAGACCTGGATCTGGCCCTCGGCGAGGTCGCAGCGCAGCGACTCGTAGAACTGTGCCGGGTCGGCGGCCTCCGGCTCCCAGTCGAGCACGCGGCGCAGCCAGTCCAACTGCTCGGCGCGGGCCGCCGTGCCGCCGCCGCCCGAGCGGGGGAAGCGGAAGTCGGCGGCGATGCCGTACTCGGCCGAGCGGTGCATCTCCTCCGTGCGGATCAGCACCTCCACCGTGCGGTCCTGCGGGCCGCAGACGCTCGTGTGCAGCGAGCGGTAGAGGTTGTTCTTGGGCGAGGCGATGAAGTCCTTGAAACGGCCCGGGACCGGCCGCCAGGTGCCGTGGATCGCGCCCAGCGCCGCGTAGCAGTCGGTGGCCGGGCCGTCGACCACCACCGAGATGCGGGGCAGGTCGTACGGCGCGGTGTGGCCGCCGGCGATGGTGTCCTTCCAGATCGAGTAGAGGTGCCGCGGTCGGGGGCTGACCTCGGCGTCGACCCGGCTGCGCTTCAGCGCCATCCGGGCGCGGCTGACCACCGCGTCGAGGTACGCGTCCCAGCCCGGCCGGTCGTGCACGTGGCGGGCCAGCCGGGCGTGCTCGTCGGGCTCCAGGTGCAGCAGCACCACGTCGTCCAGCTCACGCTTGAGGGTCTGGATGCCCAACCGGTCGCAGAGGGGGACCAGGACCTCCTGCGTCTTGCGGGCGATCCGTTCGCGGGAGGCCGCCGAGCGCACACCGAGGGTGCGCATGTTGTGCAGCCGGTCGGCCAGCTTGATGATCAGCACCCGGACGTCCTTGGCGGCCGCGACGATCATCTTGCGGACCGTCTCCGCCTCGGCGGCCTTGCCATAGAACGCCTTGTCGAACTTGGTCACCCCGTCGACCAGGTGGGCCACCTCGTGGCCGAAGTCCTCGGACAGTGCCTGAAGTGTGTAGCGGGTGTCCTCGACGGTGTCGTGCAGCAGCGCCGCGACCAGCGTGGTGGTGTCCATGCCCAGTTCGGCGCAGATCTGCGCCACCGCGAGTGGATGGGTGATGTACGGCTCGCCGCTCTTGCGGAACTGCCCGCGGTGCATGTTCTCCGCGATCGTGTACGCCCGCCGCAACACCGCCGGATCGGTGCCGGCGTGGATGCCCCGGTGGGTGCGGACCAGGTGCGTGACCGGGTCGGAGTCGTTGGTCGGCCAGGTGAGCAACGACCGCAGTCGGCGGGTCAGTGGCAGCTCACCCGACTGGGTTGGCAGGGCGCCCCCCAGGGCGGCGCCGTGTCCGGCGTCGACGTCCACGAGGGACACCTCCTCACCCCGGCTCCACGACCGCCGGACCGGGCGATCGGGAGCAGGCCCACGAAACGGGCAGGACTGCACTTCTCTAACAGCCTAAGCGAGTCGACGTAGTCCGATCGGTCAGTTGGTCATGAGCGTTCGGTCGAGAGTTGGTGCGACGCTCCGCTCTCGGCCTTCGTCAGCAGGTCACGGAAGCGGCCCGCGCTGGCTGCCGGTGACGACCAACCGGACGACATCTCGACCAGCCGGGTCTCCGGCCGCTCCAACCAGGACAGGATCCGCTCGGACTCCTCGGCGGTGGCCGACGGCACCGGCCCGTGTCCGCCGGACACCGTCTCGGCCGTGGCGCGGATGGTGTTCAACGTGGGTCGCGGGTGGACGCCCGGCGGGGACACGCCCGCTCCGGCCAGCCGTCCGTGCCGGATCAGGGCCAGCTCCCAGCCGCCTCTGGGGGCCGGCCGGGCCGCGGCCAACTCGACGATCCCGGTCAGCGCCGCCAGCCGCTGCATCCGCACGGTGGCGCGCAGCACCGCGGCCAGCCGGGACCGCACCACGGCGGCCTCCTCGTAGCGCTGATCGGCCGCGAGCACGTCGATCCGGGCCAGTAACGCGTCCACCACCGGTTGCGGGTCACTGGTGGTGGCGGTGCGGAACGGCCCGACCGCCGCGTCGTCGTACTCCTCGGGGGTGATCCGGTGCTCGCAGGGCGCCGGGCAGCGACCCAGCTCGGCCAGCGCGCAGGCCGGCGTGACGGTGCGCAGCGAGAGCCGGTGCGTGCACTGGCGTAGTGGGACGGCGTCGTGGAAGCCGGCGGCGGCCAGCTCGGCGGCGCGCCGGGAGGTGAACGGTCCGAGGTAGGCGGTGTCGGTGGGGGAGATGTCGCGCACGATCGACAACCGGGGGTACGGGCCGTCGGTCAGCTTGAGCCAGACCATCCGCTCCGGGTATTTCGACCGCCTGTTGTACGGAGGCGCGTGCGCGGCGATCAACCGCAGCTCACGGACCTCCGCCTCCAACGAGTGCGCGCACTCCACGGCCTCGACCCGTTCGGCCGCGGCCAACATCTCGGAGATCCGGGCGCGCTTCTCGCCGGCGGTGAAGTAGCTGCGCACCCGGGTGGCGATGTCGCCCGAGGTGCCGACGTAGAGCGGCCGGCCGTCGGCGGCCCGGAAGATGTAGACACCCGGGACCTTGGGCAACCCCTCGGCCAGGTGCCGCTTGCGGCGCTGCGTCGGGGTGACCGCGCGGGCGAACTCGATGGCGTCGCCGACGGTGTCGACGCGGTGCCCGCCGAGACGGCCGATCAGGCCGTGCAGCACGTCGACGGTGGCCTTCGCGTCGTCCAAGGCCCGGTGGGAGGGCTGGGTGGCGGTCCGGAAGTATGCCGCCAGGGTGCCCAGCTTGCGGTTGGGCACCTCGTCGCGGGTCAGCACCCGCCGGGCCAGCGCCGCCGTGTCCAGCACGCGGGGGTTGGGCCACCGGTACCCGTGCTTGGCGCAGGCGGCCTTGAGGAAGCCCACGTCGTACGGGGCGTTGTGGGCCACCAGCACCGCGTCGGCGATGAATTCCAGGAAGCTGGGCAGCACCTGCTCGATCGGCGGGGCCGGCAGCAGCATGGCCTGGGTGATCCCGGTCAGCACGGTGATGAACGGCGGGATCGGCTGCCCCGGGTTGACCAGGGTGGCCAGCACTCCCAGCTCCTCGCCGCCGCGTACCTTGACCGCGCCGATCTCGGTGATGCCGCCGCCGTCCGGCGCGCCGCCGGTGGTCTCGAGGTCGACCACCACGAAGGTCGTGGCGTACAGCGGCAGGGCCGGGTCCACCCCGCCCACCGCCGGGTCGAGACCGGCCAGTGACTCCTGGACGTACTCCGCCTGTGCCATCGGCGGCACGTTAGCGCCCCGGTCCGACACTCCCGTCACAGCCGCCCCACCAGTCTTCATGGGGCTAGGATGAGAGATCGGCTCACTCACCGGGCGGTGGGCCCGCCAGCGGTGGGAGACTTGCCACATGCCCCTCACCGAGCCGCACGACGACCACCTCCCGCAGGAGGATCCGGTCGCGCGTGACGGTGCCGTGGGCGATCCGGACACCGGCGACACTCCCGGCGAATCGGCGATCGAGCCGGAGCCGACACTGCCCGAGCCGGTCCGGCAGCGGATCGTGGCGCTGACCGCCGCCGTGCTGCCCGCCCTTCCCGGCGACGAGGTGCCGGTGCCGCTGCGGCGGGTGGCCAAGTTCGCCCCCAACCGTCGGGCCCGCCTCGGCGCTCCGGCCATCGCCGCCCAGCTCACCGGTGACCCGCTGTTCCGGCAGCGAGTCACCGCCCGGGTGCTGGCCGACGCCGGTGACCTCGGTGCGGCCGTTGTCGAGGGCACCGCGCCGGCCGCCGCCGACCCGGTCGAGGTGGCCGCGCTGGCGTACCTGGCCCGACCGCGCGGCTGGCGGGAGCTGATCGACGCCAGCGGCGCCGCGGTGCGCGCCGAGGCGGACAGCGCCGTCGTCGCCGAACTGGTCCGCGAGGCCGAGCAGCGGGCCACCCGCGCCGAACACGACCGCGCGGTGGCCCGGGTCGAGGCCGACAAGCTCCGCGACGAGCTGGCACGGGTCCGGGAGGAGCTGGGTCAGCTCCGCGAGGAGTCCCGTCAGCTGGCCCGTACCCTGCGGGAGACGCAGATCCGCGAGCGCAAGGCCACCGAGGTTCTCGCCACCGAGCGGGGTCGCGCGGCCCGGGCCAGCGCCGACGTGGACGCCGAGCTGCGCCGCGCCCGCGCCCGGCTCGCCGAGGCGGAGGCCGCGGCCGGGGTGGCCCGCGCCAGCGCCAAGGAGGCCCGCTCGGTCGACGACGCCCGCCTCTGGCTGCTGCTGGAGACCATCGGCCAGGCCGCCGTCGGGCTGCGCCGGGAGTTGGCGCTCGACCCGGTCGACAAGC
This sequence comes from Micromonospora sp. NPDC049102, assembly GCF_043197485.1. Lineage (NCBI taxonomy): Bacteria > Bacillati > Actinomycetota > Actinomycetes > Micromonosporales > Micromonosporaceae > Micromonospora > Micromonospora sp. NPDC049102. The sequence continues at coordinate 90,857 of NZ_JBICTE010000006.1, forward strand.
TCCCCGCCGACTTCGTCGCGGACGCGTTCGCCGAGCAGCCGGGGAGCGCTCCGGCCGGCCCGGCCGCCCGTGCCCGCGACACCGACGACCCCGCCCGGCTCGACCAGTTGCTCGCCCTGCCCCGGGCGCACCTCGTGGTGGACGGCTACAACGTCACCAAGCGCGGCTTCGGCGAGATGTCCCTGGAGCAGCAGCGCAAGCGCCTCATCACCGGGCTGGGCGGGATCGCCGCGCAGACCGGCGACGAGGTCACCGTGGTGTTCGACGGGGCCGAGCGGATGCACGGGCTGCCCCCCGCGCCGCGCGGCGTACGGGTGCTCTTCTCGCGTAAGGGCGAGACGGCCGACGAGCTGATCCGACGCCTGGTCCGCGCCGAGCCGGCGGGCCGCCCGGTCGTCGTGGTCTCGTCCGACCGCGAGGTCGCCGACGGCGTACGCCGGCACGGCGCGTACCCCCTGGGGGCCGACTCGCTGCTGCGCCGCCTCGCCCGCTCCTGAAGGGCGCGCCCGGGGTCGGATCGGCGCAGCTCGCGTGTCGGCTGCTCGGACGCCGTCAGACGCAGCGGGAGACCGACGGGTTCGGGTCGTGGCCGGTGTACCCCAGAAGCAGACGCGGGGGTAGTTGCAGCCGAGCGCCGAGGTGGCCTGCGCCGGCGTGGCGACGAGTCCGCCCGAGGCGGTCGCGGCGGCCGCGAGGAGCGCGACGGCCGAGAGACGGGAGCGTGTGGTCGAGGATGGTCCGCGCATTCGACAACCTCCGTGGGTCAGGGTGGGACGGCCGGTTGCACTCGGCCCGGCGGGGCGTCGTTGGACCTTCGGGCGGCGGTGGATCGGCCGTAGGGCAACGATCGCAGCGGCCACTGTCGACGGAACAGGCGCTTGACCGGCAGTTGACCGGCGATTCGACCGGGCGCGGCGGGTGCGCCCGACGGGGCGCGCTCGATCGACACGAGGTGCGGTGATGTCGTGGTGGCCGGCCGGTAGGGATACCCCGATTTCGCTGATCTGGAGTCGATCTAGCCCTCAACGGGCGGTTCTGTCGTACCGGGTGGATAGCGTCGATGTGACCGACGGTGCTCGGGTGGCGACGACAGCGTGTCGACCGCGCACCGCGAGCGATCAGGAGGCGTGATGCTCATCGACTGCGACGGGTGCGCGAAGCGGGCCGACGGCTGTTCCGGTTGCCCGCTGACCGCCCTGTTCGACGAGACGTCCCCGGCGGCCGGGCTGGTCGCCGCCGAGGTCGAGGCGATCGAGGTGCTCGCCCGGGCCGGCTTCGACGTCGAGGTGCTGGCCGTGCCCGTCCGGCCCGACGTGCCCGTCCGGCCCGACGCTCCCGTCCGACCCGACGTTCCCGCCCGGTCCGGTGCCCCCGTGCGCCGCGTCCGCCGGGTGGCCTGAGCCGTCGCGTGGCCTGAGCCGCCGGTACGGGCCACCCGCGCCCGGTGGCACGGGCCCTCGCCCGGCCGCCCGCCGTCCGGGGCTACGGAGCGCGACACCGCGCCCGAAGCGGACTTTTCGCGGGCCATAGGATGGGCGGTCACGGCGGGAGGAGCGACGGCATGAGTGGGGTACGACGCGAGCGCGGCGCGCCCGTCGGTGCGACACACGCCGACGACCCGCGGCAGGCGGTGTCCCGGTGAGCCCGCGCGGCTGGGCGGTGCTGACGTTGGCCGCGTTGACGGTGGCCCTGCTGGTGACCGTCGCGGTGTTCATCCCCTGGCACCGGCCCCCGGCGCCCCGTGCCGACCAGCTCGCCGCGCTACGGGATCTCCCGGCCGACCAGGTGGCCACGGGACGTGAGTTCCGTGCTGCCCTGCGCCCCGGAAGCTACGCCGCGCTGGCCGTGGGGCTGCTGATCGCCGTCGCGCTCGGCCTCACCCCGCTGGGCAGTCGCCTGGTCGAGCTGGTGGGCCGGCCGTTCGGTGGGCACTGGATCGCCCAGGCGGTGCTCGGCGGCCTCGCCGTGGTGCTCGTCGCCGACCTGCTCACCCTCCCGATCGCCGCCTGGCGGCAGAGCGTGCTGACCCGCTACGGGCTGAGCACCAACGGGTGGAGCGGCTGGGCCGTCGACCTGCTCAAGTCGTACGCGGTGAGCGCCGTGATCGGTGCGGTGGCGCTTCTCGGGTTCTATCTGGTCATCCGGCTCGCGCCGCGCTGGTGGTGGGCTCTCGGCGCGGCGGGCGCGGCCCTGCTGGTGGTGCTGCTGTCGTTCGTGCTGCCCGTGCTCGTCGAGCCGGTCTTCAACAAGTTCACCCCGATGGAGCAGGGCCCGTTGCGCACCGAGTTGATGAGCATGGCGGCCCGTGACGGGGTGCCGGTGCGCGACGTGCTCGTCGCCGACGCCTCGCGGCGCACCAGGGCGGTCAACGCGTACGTCTCCGGCCTCGGCCCGACCCGCCGGGTGGTCGTCTACGACACCCTCCTGCGCGAGGCCACCCCTGACGAGGTGGCGGCCGTGGTGGCGCACGAGCTGGGCCACGCGAAGGACTCCGACGTGACGGTGGGCACGCTGACCGGGGCGCTGGGCGCCGCCGCCACGGTGGTCGCCCTCTACCTGCTCGGTTCCTGGGGCCTGCTGTTGCGGTTGGCCGGCGTCGACTCGATCGCCCATCCGCGCGCGTTTCCGCTGCTGGTCGCCCTGGTCACGGTGGCCGGCCTGGTCGCCACCCCCGTGCAGGCGCTGGTGTCGCGGCGGGTGGAGGCGCGGGCCGACGCACACGCGCTCGCGCTCACCGGCGACCCGGTGGCCTTCGAGTCGATGCAGCGCCGCCTCGGCTCGGTCAACCTCGGTGACCCCGACCCGCCGCGGTGGGAATACCTCTACTCGGCCTCGCATCCGTCCACCGTGGAGCGGATGGCCGCCGCCCGCGCGTACGCCCGGGAGGCCCGCCGATGAGCCGCACGTTGCTGATCACCAACGACTTCCCACCCCGCCCGGGTGGCATCCAGTCCTTCGTGCACAACCTCGCCGTGCGTCAGCCGGCCGGGTCGGTGGTCGTCTACGCGTCGAGCTGGCGCGGCGCGGAGAAGTTCGACGCCGACCAGCCGTTCGAGGTGATCCGTGAACGCACGCGGGTGCTGCTGCCCACCCCGCTGATCGCCCGTCGGGCGGCCCGGCTCGCCCGCGAGTACGACTGCGACACGGTGTGGTTCGGCGCGGCGGCCCCGCTGGGGCTGCTCGCCGCCGGTCTACGCAGGCGTGCGGGCGTACGGCGGGTGGTGGCGCAGACCCACGGCCACGAGGTCGGTTGGGCGGCGTTGCCGGCCGCCCGGCCGGCGCTGCGGCGCATCGGGCGTGGTGTCGACGTGACCACCTACCTGGGCGAGTACACCCGCACCCGGCTCGCTCGGGTGCTGGGCGGAGTGACCGACCTGCGTCGGCTCGCGCCGGGGGTGGACGTGGACACCTACCACCCGACGGTGGACGGCGAGCCGGTCCGCGCCCGGTTGGGGCTGACCGACCGTCCGGTGGTGGTCTGCGTGTCCCGGCTCGTGCCGCGTAAGGGTCAGGACATGCTGATCCGGGCACTGCCGGAGATCCGCCGTCGGGTGCCCGACGCGGCGCTGCTGATCGTCGGCGGCGGCCCGTACCGGGCGACCCTGGAAAAGCTGGCCCGCCAGGCGGGCGTCGAGCAGGATGTGGTCTTCACCGGCTCGGTGCCGGCGGCCGAGCTGCCAGCGCACTACGCGGCGGGTGACGTCTACGCGATGCCGTGCCGCACCCGCAACCGCGGCCTGGACGTGGAGGGGCTGGGCATCGTCTACCTGGAAGCGTCCGCGACCGGCCTGCCGGTGGTGGCCGGGGACTCCGGCGGCGCGCCGGACGCGGTCCGGGAGGCCGAGACCGGGTACGTGGTGCGGGGCCGGGACGTCGCGCAGCTCGCCGACCGGGTCGCGCGGCTGCTCGCCGACCGTGACCTGGCCCGCCAGCTCGGCGCGGCCGGTCGAGCGTGGGTGGAGCGGGAGTGGCGCTGGGAGGCGCAGGCGCAGCGGATGGCGTCTCTGCTGGCCGGTTGACCGTCGCCCCTGCTCAGGGGCCGGTCTGCCGGGGCGGGGCGTAGCGGGGGACGTACTCCTGGTTGGTGAGCTGTTGGATCGCGGCCATCACCTCGTCGGTGACCGTCCGGACGTCGCGCGGCCCGGTGATACGCCCGGCGACCGGGATCGCCGGCCCGAACCGCAGGGTGACCGGGTGCCGACGGGGGACTCGCGCGTCGACCGGCAGCACCTCGGCGGTGCCGAGCACACCGATCGGGATGATCGGCACCTCGGCGTCGCGGGCCAGCCGGGTCATGCCGACCCGGCCCCGGTAGAGCCGCCCGTCGGGGGAGCGGGTGCCCTCCGGGAAGATGGCGACGAGCCCGCCGGCGCGCAGCACCGGCACGGCCGCGTCGAGGGCCGTGAGGGCGGCCCGGCCGCCGGCGCGTTCGACACGGATGGCTCCCATGCCGGCGACGACCTGCCGGCTGAGCCAACTGCCGGTGAAGTACTCGGCCTTGGCCCAGAAGGTGACGTGTCGGGGCGTCAGGCAGCCGAGGAACACCTGGTCGGCGACGGACAGGTGGTTGCTGGCGAGAATCGCGCCACCCTGGCGGGGCAGGTGTTCCAGTCCCTGCACGCGGGGTCGCCAGCCCAGTCGCAGGGCCGATCCGACGGTCAGTTTGCTGAGGTCGTAGAGCAGGGGCACGTCGTCTCCGTTCAGTTCGGTGCGGGGCCGAGGTGCGCGTCGAGGGTGGCCCGCAGCACGCTGTCGTCGTCGCTGTCGCCGGTCGCCAGCGGCAGGCTTCCCCAGGCCCAGAGCTGGGCGATGCCGTGCAGGTTGGCCCAGAGCGCGCCGGCGACCACCGCCGCGGGCGCGTCGGTCGGCCGGCGCGCCTGTGCCACCAGGTCGGTCAGGAGGGTGAACAGCGGCAGGCTCGTCTCGCGTAGCCGCAGACGACCGCTGGACAGCAGGTCGTGGCGGAACATCAGCTCGAACATGCCGCGGTGCGCCGCGGCGAAGTCCAGGTACGTCCGGGCCAGCGCGACCAATCGGGTACGCGGCTGGGGGTCGGCCGCGCGCATCGTCTGCTCGATGCGGGTGGTGAGGTCGGCGAAGCCCTCGCGGGCGATGGCCGAGAGCAGGTCGACGTGGGTGGGGAAGTAGCGGCGTGGCGCGCCGTGTGACACGCCCGCCCGACGGGCGATCTCCCGCAGGGACACGCCGGACTGGCCCTCCCGCAGCACCAGGTCCACCCCGGCCGCCACCAGTCGGGCCCGAACTCCCGCCTCCTGGTTCATAGACACTGTCTACCAGTTCGCCGTAGACGTTGTCTACGCCCTGCGGCGTACACCACCGCTCGACAGCTTGACCCCGTGTCGACGATCGCGGGCGCTCAGCGGATGCGGGCCAGGATGCGGTCGGCGGGGGCCGGGCGGCCGAAGTGCCAGCCCTGTGCGGCGTCGCAGCCGATCGCCCGCAGTCGCTCCGCCTGCCCGGCGGTCTCCACCCCCTCGGCGGTCACCGTGAGGTCGAGCGCGTGCGCCAGCGACACCAGCGAGGCGAGAATCCGTTCGTCGGTACGCCCCACCGCCGGCGAACGCAGGCCGGCCACGAACTCCCCGGCCACCTTCAGCTCGGTGACCGGCAGGTCCCGTAGGTACGCGAGGTTGCTGTAGCCGGTGCCGAAGTCGTCGATGGCGATGCGTACGCCCAGATCGGCCAGCACCCGCAGGGCCCGAACGGGCTCCTTGGCGCTGCTCATCATCGTGCTCTCGGTGATCTCCAACTGGAGTCGTTCGGGCGGCAGACCGGTCTGGCTCAGCAGCGTACGGACCTCCTGCACCAGGCCGGGCCGGTGCACCTGCCGCACGGCAAGGTTGACGCTCACGAACGGCGCGTGGGCACCGCCCGTCGACCACGCCTCCGCCTCGCGGCACGCCTCGGCGAGCACCCACCCGCCCAGTTGCACGATCAGACCGGTCTCCTCGGCCAGCGCGATGAAGCTGTCCGGCCGCAGGACGCCCAACTCCGGGTGTCGCCAGCGGACCAGCGCCTCCACACCGAGCAGCCGGCCGTCGCGCAGCGACGTCAGGGGCTGGTAGTCGAGGTAGAACTCGCCCCGCTCCAGGGCGGCCGGAATGGCTGCCGAGAGGGCGTACCGGGCCAGCTCACGGCGGTTGCGCTCGGCGTCGTAGAGCGCCCAGCGCGCCCCACCGGCCGACTTCGCCCAGTGCAGGGTGCTGTCGGCGGCCCGCATCAGATCGCTGGGGCTGGCACCGGCCACCTGCCGCTCCACGATGCCGATGCTCGCGGTGACCTGGAGCTCGTGCCCGTCGACCACCACCGGTGTCCGGACCGCGACCAGAGCGGCCTCGGCGACCTCCACGGCCGCCTCGGTGCCGCCGGTGCCCTCCACCAGGATGACGAACTCGTCCCCACCGAGGCGGGCCACCAGGTGCGCGCCGAGGGTATGGCGCAGCCGTTCCGCCACCGTGGTCAGCAACTGGTCGCCGACCTGGTGCCCCAGGCTGTCGTTGACGACCTTGAACCGGTCCAGGTCGAGGAAACACACCCCGACGCGCTGGGCACCCCGGCCCGGCTCGTTGAGCGCGGCGGTGAGCCGCTCGGTGAACAGCGTCCGGTTGGGCAGGCCGGTGAGCGGGTCGTGGGTGGCCTGGTGGCGGAACCGCGCCTCGCTGGCCCGCAGCGCCCGTTCGGCCTGCGTCCGGGCCATCATGGCGGCCCGGCGGATGGACTCCTGCTCGTCGAGCGTGCGGTCCCGCAGCGCGCGGGCGTAGCCGGTCGCCACGGCGGCCAGCAGTCGCGCCATCCGGTCCTCGACGTCCTCGGCCACCAGGCCCAGGTCCCGCACGAGCCGGAGCTGGATCACCTCGACCGTACGACCCAGCGCTTCGGCGGACGCGATGTGCGCGGCGACCAACTCCGCGCCGACCCGGTGCCCGGCGCGCAGGTCGAACGGCTCGGCGAGCAGCGCCTGGGCCAGCTGGCCGGTGAGCCGGTGCAGCAGGGCCTCGAGCTGGGCCTGTGTCATCGGCAGGTAGCTCGTACCGGAGACCGCCTTGGCCCAGGCGCGGGCGAAGGTGCCGGGGCGGGTGGCCGCCGCGGCCGACTCAGTCACCGAGTCGCCCGACGCCGCCCATGAACACCGCCCGCTCGGCGGCCTCCGCGCTCTCCGGGCTGTCGGGTCGCCACTGCGGCACCCAGACGACGCCCGGGTCGACCAGCTCGAACCCGTCGAAGAGCGCGGCCAGCTCGGCCTGGCTGCGAATCGTGAGCGGACTGTCGGTACGCCGGTAGACCCGCTCGGCCTCGGCGCGCTCCTCCCCGGCGCGGCCGTCGTCGCTGGCCTGCGACAGCACCAGGTAGCTGCCGGGCGCCAACGCGTCGCGCAACGTCGCCAGCAGCTCCGCCGGCCGGTCGTCGTCGGGGACGAAGTGCAGGACGGCCACGATCATCACGGCCACCGGCTGACCCAGGTCGAGCAGTGAGCACATGTCGGGGTGCGCCAGGATCCGGTCCGGGTGCCGCAGGTCCTCCTGGACGATGGCCGCGCGGTCGTTGCCGTCCAGGATCTCCCGGCTGTGCGCCACCGCGACCGGGTCGACGTCCACGTAGACCACCCGCGACGCCGGGTCGATCCGCTGGGCGATTTCGTGGACGTTGCCGACCGTGGGAATGCCCGAGCCGATGTCCAGGAACTGGCGAATGCCGGCCTCGGCGAGGTGGTGGACCGCCCGGCGCAGGAACGCCCGGTTGGCCTGCGCCGCCAGCGGCGCCTCCGGTACGGCCGCCACGATCGCCTGCGCGGCGGCCCGGTCCGCGGCGAAGTTGTGCGATCCGCCGAGGTAGTAGTCGTACATCCGGGCGACGCTCGGGCGTTCGATGTCGATGGTGTCGGGTGCCCAGTCCGGCCGCTGCATGCGCTCACCCCTTGAGTCCACGACGCGGGTATTCTGCCCCCGCGGTACTACCCGGCAGACCATAGCGTGTCGCGCACTAGCCGCCGACGTCGGTCGATACGCGAAGGTCCGCGCCAGCGGTGCGGCGGCGCGGACCTTCGGTCACGGAATCCCGCTCGACGAGCGGGCGCGGGTTAGAACTTCGGGGCGTCCGGCGCTTCGAGCAGGCCGAGCCGCAGCGCGGTCATCAGGGCCTGTGCCCGGTTGGCGGCACCGAGCTTCTCGTAGAGCTTGGAGATGTGCGTCTTCGCCGTGGACTCGCTGACGAAGAGCTGCTTGGCGATGCCCGCCACGCTCATGCCGTCGGCGAGCAGCCGCAGGACCTGCCCCTCGCGGGGGGAGAGCTGCGGGCCGGAGGGGGCGAGCCGACGCTTCATCGCCTCGGCCAGGTCGGCGGCGGTGAACGCGCTGGGCGACGAGGCGGCGTGCCGTGCGGCGGCCACGACCTCGTCGGCCGGGGCGGTCTTCGGCACGAACGCGCTCGCGCCGGCCTCCAGGGCACCGAAGAGCTGGTCGTCGCCGGCGTACATGGTCAACACCACGATGCCCATGGACGCGCTGGACTTGCGCAGCGCGCGGGTGGCCTCCAGGCCGCTGCCGTCGGGCAGCCGCAGATCCATGATCACCACGTCCGGCTGGAGGGCGCCGGCCTGACGTACCCCCTCTGCCGCGGTCGCGGCCTCGCCGACAACCTCGAACTGGCGGTCGCGCTCGAAGGCGTGCCGCAGGCCCTTACGAATCAGGTCATGATCGTCGACAAGGAGGACCTTGGTGCGGGTGGCCGGTGTCGGACTTGTGGTCATCCTCGGGTTACTTCCCTTCTGGTGCTGCGCTGTCACGCACGTTATCGCGCCGGGACGAGGTGCCGAGAACCACCGCCACGGTCGTGCCGCTGGGTTGCCGCGGCCTGATCTCCAACCGGCCCCGGATACGTTCCGCCCTCTCGGCCATGATCGCAAGACCGTACCGCCCGTCGGGGCGCTGGTCAGCCATCCCCTGACCGTCATCCGACACTTCAATTTGCGCGTACGGGGGGTCGACCTCGCACGTGACCCACAAATTCGACGCCCCGGCGTGCTTTCGAGCGTTGGTCACCGCCTCCTGCGCGATGCGCAACAGCTCGGCCTCGGTGGCGGCCGGCAGGCGGGCCGTGGACTCGTCCAGCGACAGGTGGACCCGCAACCCACCGGACGCGCCGACGGTGCGGGCGTACTCGGCGATCGCCGCGGCCAGCCCGCCCTGCCGGTCCACCTCGCTGCGCAGCTCGAAGAGGCTCAGCCGCAGCTCCTGGATCACCCGGGTCACCTCGGCGCGCAGCGTCCGCAGCGCCTCGGCGGTCTCGTCCGCGTCGTCGAAGACGGTGGCCATGGCGTTGTCGATGCCGTAGCCGACCATCACCAGTTCCTGCGCCACCCCGTCGTGGATCTCCCGGGCCAGTCGCTGGCGCTCCTCGTTGGTGGCCAGCGAGCGGACCTCGTCGAAGAGCAGCGCCGCCTCCAACCGCAGCGCCGCCGGCCGGGTCAGCGCGGTCACCCGGGACACCACCGGCGGCGGGTACGCCTGCGCGACGTCGGCCTCCAGCACCACCAGACCCACCGTGCGGACCCCGGCGACCAGCGGGACAATCAGCGCGGACACGTCCCCCCGCCGGTGCGAGCGGGCCTGCGAGCGGGCCGCGGTGGTGGCCTGCTGGCTGGCCCAGGCGTCGGCGATCGCCGAGTCCGCGTCCAGCGTCGTCTCCCAGTCGACCCGGTCCGCCCCGGCCTGGGCGAGCACCACGAGCCGGCCCCCGCCGCTGGCCGACAGCACCGCCCCCCGGTCCGCCCGGGCCACCGTGCGCAGCTCCTCGATCAGGTGCTCGGAGATGCCGCCCGGGTCCAGGGTCGCCCCGGGCAGTTGCCGGGCCACCGTCCGCAGTTGGGTCAGCAGGCGGGTGGCCTCGGCGTACGGCTGGGGCTTGCCGTCGGCGCGTACGGCCATCACCCGGTGTAGGGTGCCGGCGGCGTAGAGCCCGAGCGCGGCGAGGATCAGCCACTGGGCGCAGACCGCGAGGTAGCCCACCTGGCCGAGTTGGCGTGCGCCGTCGACCTCGGTCACCGCGCCGCTGACCAGCAGCGTGGCGGCGGTCACCGCGAGCAGCGCCGTGCCCTCGCGGAAGCGGCGGCGCAGAGCGGTGACGGTCACCGGCACCGCCAGGTAGGGCAGCACGGCGGAGGCGCCCAGCCCGTCGACGGTGCCGCCGATCGACGCGACCGCGGCGATCTGGCTCGCGGCCAGCCCCAGCACCACCACCTCGGCCACCCGGCTCAGCGGCCCGATCAGCCGGTGCTGCGGAGCGAGCAGGGAGGGCAGCCCGGCGACCGCCAACAGCGCGATCCACCACAGCTGGGTGACGTCGCGGGTGGCGAACAGGGTCAGGATCGCGACCAGCGCCAGCATCACCAGGCGGGCGGCCGCGGCGAGAGGATGCGGGTGTGGGGCGGCGGTTGTGGATGCGGGCACGTGACGGATCGTAGTCAGCCGCGGTAGATGTCGGCGATCTCCGCCGCGTACGTCTTGTGCACGACCTGGCGTTTGACCTTGAGCGACGGGGTCAGCTCACCGGTGGCCTCGGCGAAGTCCCGGGGCAGGATCCGGAAGACCTTGATCGCCTCGGCCTTGGACACGGCCTGGTTGGCGGTGTCGATGGCGGACTGCACCTCGGCGCGCAGGCCCTCGTGGTCGCGCAGCGCCTCGACAGTGGTGTCCGAGGGCAGTCCGGCGCTCGACAGGAAGGTCGGCAGCGCCTCCTCGTCGATGGTGACCAGCGCCGCGATGAACGGCTTCGCGTCCCCGACGACGACGCACTGACTGATCAGCGGGTGCGCCCGGACCTGGTCCTCCAGCACCGCCGGGGCGACGTTCTTACCGCCGGCGGTCACGATCAGCTCCTTCTTGCGGCCGGTGATGCTCAGGTAGCCGTCGGCGTCGAGCTGGCCCAGGTCACCGGTGCGGAACCAGCCGTCGGGGCTGAGCACCTCCGCGGTGGCGGCCTCGTTGTGCCAGTAACCCTGGAAGACCAGCTCGCCGGCGATCAGGATCTCGCCGTCGTCCTCGATCCGGACGGCCACGCCGGGCAGCGGCCGACCGACGCTGCCCATGCGGGTGCCGGTGGGCAGGTTCGCGGTGGCGGCGGGCGACGTCTCGGTCAACCCGTACCCCTCCAGCACCGTCAGGCCGACGCCGCGGAAGAAGTGACCGAGTCGCGTGCCGAGCGGACCGCCGCCCGAGAATGCATCGCGGCAGCGTCCGCCGAGCGCGGCGCGCAGTTTGCGGTAGACCAGCCGCTCGAAGAGCGCGTGCTCGGCGCGTAGTGCCAGGCCGGGGCCGCGCTGGGTTTCCAGTGCCTCGCTGTACGCGATGGCGACCTTCTCGGCGCGGGCGAAGATCGATCCCTTTCCGTCCTTCTCGGCCTTCTGCATGGCCCCGTTGTAGACCTTCTCGAACACCCTGGGCACGGCGAGCAGGAAGGTCGGCCGGAACTCCTGCAACTCGGCGACCAGATTCTTGGGGTCGGTGGAGTGCGCCATCGTGGCTCGAAGCTGCACTACGCCGATCTGGACCAATCGGGCGAAGGCGTGCGCCAACGGCAGGAAGAGCATGGTCGCTGCACCGGGGTGGAACAAGTTCGGTAGGGCCTTTGCCGCGTTGGCGACGTCGGCGTACATGTTGCGGTGGGTCAGCATGCAACCCTTGGGGCGGCCGGTGGTGCCGCTGGTGTAGATGATGGTGGCCAGGTCATCGGCGCGGACGGCCTTGCGGCGCTGCTGCACCTCGGTCGGCTCGACGGCCGCGCCCGCGGTGGTCAGCTCGTCGACCGCGCCCTGCTCGATCTGCCAGACGTTCGTCAGCTCGGGCAGACGGTTGTGGACGCCGGCGATCAGGTCGGCGTGGGTGCCGGACTCCACCACGGCGGCGACCGCACCGGAGTCGGCGATGACCCAGGCGGCCTGCTCGGCGCTGGAGGTCTCGTAGATCGGTACGGTGACCGCGCCGGCCGCCCAGATCGCGTAGTCGATCAGCGTCCACTCGTAGCGGGTCCGGCTCATCAGGGCCACGCGGTCGCCCGGCTGGATGCCGGCGGCGATCAGGCCCCGGGCCACGGCCGTCACCTCGTCGCGGAACTGCCGGCAGGTCACCTCGGCCCAGGTGGTGCCGTTGCCGTCGGGGGAGGGGGTGGCGCGGGCGAACTGGACGGTGTCCGGCGCGACCTCGGCGTTGTCCCAGATTGGATCGGTGAGGTTGGCCGCGTCGCCAACGGTGACGATCGGCGGGACGGAGAACTCGCGCACCTGCACTCCTTCGTGCTCGCACTGGCCGGTTCGGCCGCCGAGGGCGTCGGCTGTGTCGAAACCTACCCGGCGGGCGGTTCGGGTGGTGTAGGCAGGGCGCGGCGGGGGCGGCGCGGCGTGTGGGCGGCGCCAGCCGGGTAGCCTCCCCCCATGGCGGACTCCTCCACCCAGTCGATCATCATCGGCGCGTCACCCGAGCGGGTGGCGGCGGTCATCTGTGACTTCCCGAGTTACCCCGAGTGGACCGAGGCGGTCCGCGGCGCCGAGGTGATCGAGGAGTACGAGGACGGCTACGCCAGCCAGGTGCGTTTCACCATCGACGCCGGCGTGATGGCCGACGAGTACGTGCTCGCCTACGAGTACGCCGAGGACCTGTCCCGCGTCGAGTGGCACCTGGTCGCCCCCTCGAAGATGCAGAAGAGTCAGCGTGGCTCGTACGACCTGGTGGGTAACCCGGACGGGAGCACCACGGTGACGTACACGCTGGAGGTCGAGCTGTCCGTGGGGATGCTGGGCATGTTCCGACGCAAGGCCGAAAAGATGATCATGGACACCGCGTTGAAGCAGCTCAAGCGCCGGGTAGAAGCATCCGGTGCGGCGCAGTGACGCGTCCGGCGGCACGGTAGAGGAGCCGAGGGTGGGCGGAACGGATCCGGGTTCGGCCCGGGAAGAGGCGGAGCGTCTGGTGGCCACCCTGCTCGCGGGGGCGCGACTGGCGTCAGCGGGGGCGGCGGGCGGCGCGTTCGGCCCGCTGGGCGGGGTGCTGGCGGGTGTCCTCGGTCACAGTGCCGCTCCGGGTGGTGACGCACGGGCAACTGGTGGTTTCGCCACCGGTTCGGCCGAATGCTGCGTCTGCCCGGTCTGTCGTGGCATCGCCGCGTTGCGCGATCCGAGTCCGGAATTTGCCGAACGTCTCGCCACCGGCGCGGGAGACCTCGCCGCCGGTGTGGCCAGCCTGCTCCGGGCGTTCGCGCCGCCGGACTCCTCGGCCGCGACCGCGCCGGGGGCGTCCACGTCGTCGCAGGCGACGCCCGCTGCGGGCGGCGCGGAGGAGGCACCGGAATCCGCTCGGACCGCCCGGTCGGCGGAGGCCGTCGACGAGCACGTGTGGCGCGATGCCACCCGCACCGGGCATGATTCTCAGCCGGCGCCGGAGCGGGATGTCTGGTCGGTCGCCACCCGGACGGCGGACACATCCGCCCCGGCCACCGCGCCACCCGTCGACGACGCCGGGGCGGTGGCCGCGCCGGTGCCGACCAGCCGACCCGTGGTGCCCGCGTCGCGGGCGTCCGACGACTCCGGCGCGGACGCGCCGGGCGGCGGCGCCTGAGCGCGGGACATCGCGATCCGGACCGGCGTGCCTCGTGGCACGCGCGGGCCGGACAGCACAGCAGAGGGGAGCGGCGGCGGTGACGCTGACCATCGGAGTCGACGTTGGTGGCACGAAGGTGGCCGGCGGTGTCGTGGACGACACCGGCAAGGTCCTCGTGCAGAGCCGACGGGACACCCCTGCCGACGACGTCGCCAAGACCCGCGACGTCATCATCGAGCTGGTCGACGAGTTGGCTGCCGGGCGGACGGTCGGGGGGGTCGGCATCGGCGCGGCCGGCTGGATCGACGCCACCCGCTCGACCGTGCTCTTCGCCCCCAACCTGGCCTGGCGCGACGAGCCGCTGCGCGAGTACGTCAGCGCCGCCGTCGGCCTGCCGGTGATCGTGGAGAACGACGCCAACGTGGCCGCGTGGGCCGAGTTCCGTTACGGCGCCGCCCGGGCCGCCGACGACTCCATGATCATGTTCACCATCGGCACCGGCGTCGGCGGCGGCATCGTCCTCGGCGGCGAGCTGATGCGCGGCGCACACGGCATCGCCGCGGAGCTGGGCCACATGCTGGCCGTGCCGGACGGACACCAGTGCGGGTGCGGGCGGCTGGGCTGCATCGAGCAGTACGCCAGCGGCAGCGCCCTGGTCCGCTTCGCCCGCGCCGGCGCGCGACAGGAGCCGAACCGGGCCACCGCGCTGCTGGAACTCGCCGGTGGGGAGGTCGAGGCCATCACCGGCCACATGGTGACCGCTGCCGCGCAGGGCGGCGACCCGGTCTCCACCGAGGCCTTCGCGCAGATCGGCAGGTGGTTGGGCACCAGCCTCGCCGACATGGCGCAGATCCTCGACCCGCAGACCCTGGTCGTCGGCGGCGGCGTGATCGACGCAGGTGACCTGCTGCTCGGCCCGACCCGGCGGTCGTACCTCGACGCGCTGGCCCAGCGGGGACGCCTGCCGGTGGCCGAGGTGCTCCCCGCCGAGCTGGGCAACAGCGCCGGGGTGATCGGCGCCGCCGACCTGGCCCGCCGGATCTGAGGGCGGCCAGGAGATGGGCGTACCGCTGCGCGTGGTGTCGTACAACATCCACAGCCAGCGCGACGACACCGCCGCGCTGGCCGAGGTGGTGCGGGCCGCGAAGCCGGACGTGGTGATCGTGCAGGAGGGGCCGCGCCGGTTCCGGTGGCGGCAGAAGTCGGCCACGTTGGCGGAGTCGTTCGGTCTGGTGGTGGCCGCCGGAGGTCTGCCCGCCCTGGGCAATCTGCTGTTGACCAGCCTCCGGGTGCAGGTGCGCGGCACCCGCTGCCAGCGCTTCCCGCTGACCCCGGGCCGGCACCTGCGCGGTGCCGCGTACGCCGACTGCCGGGTCGGCGACGCCCGCTTCACCCTCGCCGGCTCGCACCTGTCCACCGACCCGGCCGAGCGGCCGGCGCAGGCCGCCGAGTTCCGGCGCGGGCTGGACGCGGCGAGCAGTCCGGTGGTGGCCGGCGCCGACCTGAACGAGGGCCCGGACGGGCCCGCGTGGGCCACGGTGGCGCGTGGCCTGACCGACACGGCGATCGCGGCCGACCGGGCGGAACGGCTCACCTACTCGTGCGCGGACCCGCGCCGCCGGATCGACGCCCTCTTCGTCGACCCTCGGATCAGCGTGGTCGACTACGACGTGGTGGACACCCCGCAGACCCGCCGGGCCAGCGACCACTTCCCGGTCCTCGTCGACCTGCTGCTGCCCACCACGGCCTGACCCCACCCGTCGAGGCCGCCGATCGGTCCGCGCCAGGGCTGGACATCCGGCTCCGATGTGGAGAGGATTTCGCGGCGACCGGCACCCGTGCCGCACATAAGGAGATGTCCCGGTGTCCACCTCCACCGACCAGGGCCGGCCCGACCCGGATGCGATCCCGTCCGCGCAGAGCGCTGACGGCCGCGCGCTCTCCGACCGGGGCGACACGGTCTGCGTCATCGGGGCCGGGGCCAGCGGCCTGACGGCCATCAAGAACCTGCGCGAGCACGGGTTCGGGGTCGACTGCTACGAACGGGAGACCGGCGTCGGCGGCGCCTGGAACTGGCGGCACGACCGCAGCCCCGTGTACGCGAGCACCCACCTGATCTCGTCCAAGCCGTTCACCCAGTTCCCCGACTTCCCGATGCCGGACTCCTGGCCCGACTACCCGCACCACAGCCAGCTCCTGTCGTACTTCGAGCGGTACGCCGACCACTTCGACCTGCGCTCGCACATCTGGTTCGGCACCGAGGTCGTCCGGGTCGAGCCCGCGCCGGGGGAGCGGTGGGACGTGACCACCCGCTCCACTGGCGGGTACGGCCCCGAGCGCACGTCCCGGTACGCCGCAGTGGTGATCGCCAACGGGCACAACTGGTCGCCGAAGCTGCCCCGCTACGAGGGCCTGGAGGAGTTCCGCGGCGAGATCATGCACGCGTCGTCCTACAAGGACCCGGCGCAGCTGCGCGGCAAGCGGGTGCTGGTGGTCGGTGCCGGCAACACCGGCTGTGACATCGCCGTCGAGGCCGCCCAGCAGTCGTCGCGCTGCTGGCACTCCACCCGGCGTGGCTACTGGTACGCCCCGAAGTACGTCCTCGGTCGTCCGGCCGACCAGATCAACGACGCGCTGCTGGCGCTGCGGGTGCCGCTGCGAATCCGGCAGTGGCTCTACCACTGGACGATGCGGCTGACCGTCGGCGACCTCACCCGCTTCGGGCTGCCCAAGCCCGACCATCGGGTGTACGAGACGCATCCCATCGCCAACAGCCAGCTCGTCTACTACGTGGGCCACGGCGGGATCGGCCCGGTGCCTGACATCGCCCGGTTCCACCCGTACGCCGTGGAGCTGGCCGACGGCCGAGAGATCGACCCCGAGCTGGTCATCTTCGCCACCGGCTACCTGCCGCGATTCGAGTTCCTCGACGCGTCGGTGTTCGGCGACAGCGCCGGCACCGGCCGTCCCACGCTCTGGCTCAACGCCTTCACGCCAGGGCACCCCACGCTGGCGGTCGCCGGCCTGGTGCAGCCGGACTCCGGCCTCTTCGCGCTGTCGCACTGGCAGACGGTGCTCTTCGCGCGCCTGCTCCGGGCGCGACAGGAGCGACCCGAGCGTGCCACGGCGTTCGCGCAGCGGGTACGGGACCGGGCCGGGGAGCGGTACGCGGGGCAGGTCAAGGACAGCAGCCGGCACTGGTTCGAGGTCGGGCACGCCGACTACCTGCGCGCCGTCCAGCGCGCCCTGGTCGACCTGGAGGGCAAGTGAGCGCGAGGAGTGAGCTTGCGAGCCCCGCAGTCGCGAACGAAAGGTCGACCCGGTGAGCGCGAGGAGTGAGCTTGCGAGCCCCGCAGTCGCGAACGAAAGGCTGGATCAATGACCGAGCTGCGGATCATGCGGGGCCGGGAGTGGGCTCGTCCGGTCCGGCCGGCGCGGCGTGAGGTGCTCAGCGCCGTACCCGAGGTCGAGGAGGGGCGTCCGCCGCTGCTCTTCGTTCCCGGGTTCGGCCATGGCGCGTGGGCGTTCGCGGAGCACTGGCTGGGCCACGCCGCGTCGCGGGGCTTCCCGGCGTACGCGCTGAGCCTGCGGGGGCACGGCGGCAGCGAGCCGGCGCCGGAGGCGACGCTGCGGGCGTACGCGCACGATGTGACCCAGGTGGCGGCGGGCCTGCCGCGCCAGGCGGTGCTGGTGGGGCACGGCGCCGGGGCGCTCGTCGTGGCGCACGCGCTGGCGCGCTACCCGGCGCGCGGCGCGGTGCTGGTGGCGCCGGTCTTCGGCGGCTGGGGGGTGCTCGGGGCGGCGGTGCGCCGCAACCCGGCCGGGACGCTGCCGGCGGTGTTCGGCGGACCGCTGCGGCTCAGCCGCGCGCAGTTGTTCAGCCGGGAGTTGCCCGACGAGGATGCCCGACGGCACGTGGCGCGACTGGGCCGGGCCGGTCGGCGCGCGCAGTGGGCGCTGCTGGGTGAGCCGCAGGCCGAGCCTGCCGTGGGTGAGCCTCCGGTCCTGGTACTGGGCAGCCCGGACGACCGGGTGGTGCCGGCGTCGGCGTTGACGCGGATCGCCCGCCGGTACGGGTCGGCGCCGCTGCTCTTCCCCGGCATGGGGCACGACCTGATGCTCGACGCGCGCTGGGCCGAGCCGATCGACGCGATCCTGGACTGGCTGGAGAAGGAGCCCACCGGGCGGTGAGCGCCGGTCAGCCGCCGGTGTGTTGGGTGGCGATTGTCGCCCGGGTCGCCGGACGAGGCACCCGGGCGGTGCCGTCGGTGCTGGTGAGGCGGCCGACCAGCGCGCCGGTCTCGTCCAGCGCGCTCAGGTAGGAGCGGGCCCAGGCGCGGATGTCGTGCTCGTGCAGGTGGGCGCGCATCGCCCGCATCCGGGCGGTGGCGTCCGCTGGGTCGGCCCGCAGCGCCGTCCGCAGCGCCTGCTTGAGCCCTTCCAGGTCGTGCGGGTTCACCAGGTACGCCTGGGACAGCTCGGCGGCGGTGCCGGCGAACTCGCTGAGCAGCAGCGCCCCGCTGTCGTCCACCCGGGCGGCGACGTACTCCTTGGCGACCAGGTTCATCCCGTCGCGCAGCGGGGTCACCGCCATCACGTCGGCGACCCGGTAGAGCGCCGCCAACTCGGCCCGGTCGAAGGGCTGGGTGAGGTAGTGGATGGCGGGCTCGCCGACCCGCCCGAACTCGCCGTTGATCCGGCCCACCTCGCGCTCGATGCGTTCGCGCAGGATCTGGTACTGACCGACACGTTCCCGGCTCGGCATGGCGACCTGGACGAGCACCGTGTCGCGGACCTTGACGTCGCCGCTGGCGATCAGCTCGCTGTACGCCTTGAGTCGCTGCTCGATGCCCTTGGTGTAGTCCATCCGGTCCACGCTGAGGATGACCTGCCGAGGGTCGCCGAGGTCCTGGCGGAGGCGGCGGGCGCGGGCGGCCACGTCGGGGCGGGCGGCGAGGGCGGCCATCTCGGCGGTGTCGATCGAGACGGGGAACGCGCCGATGCGGACCACCCGGTCGTCGATCCCGATCCGACGGTCGGTGGCCGGCAACTCCAGTACGCGGGTGACCAGTTGGGCGAAGTTGTGCGCCGCCTGGGCGCGCTGGAAGCCGACCAGGTCGGCGCCGAGCATGCCGCGCAGCAGCTCGGCCCGGCGTGGTAGCTGCATGAACAGCTCCGGCGGCGGGAACGGCACGTGCAGGAAGAAGCCGATACGCAGGTCGGGGCGCAGCGCGCGCAGCAGCCCGGGTACGAGTTGGAGGTGGTAGTCCTGCACCCAGACCACGCCACCCGGCTCGGCCACCTCGGCCGTCGCCTCCGCGAACCGCTGGTTGACCCGTTGGTAGGCCTCCCACCACCGGCGGTGGTGCTCGGGTTGCTCGACGGCGTCGTGGTAGAGCGGCCAGAGGGTCGCGTTGGCGAACCCCTCGTAGTGGTCGCGCAGGTCCTCCTGGCTGAGGGCGACGGTGTGCATGTGGACGCCGTCCACGTCCGGCAGGGCGGGCGCGGGGCCGGTGCCGCCGGCCCAACCGACCCAGATCGCCGGGGTGTGCCGCAGGAGCGGGTGTAGCGCGCTGACCAGCCCACCGGGGCTGCGCCGCCACTCGCAGGCCCCGTCGGGGGCCTGGTTGTCGTCGATGGGGAGGCGGTTGGCCACCACCACGAGAGAGCTCTTTCGCATCTCGGGCATTCCGATCAGCAGAGGACTGACCGCCACGAGCAAGGAAAAACCGGTCGGTCAGCGGGGGAAGTGACGTACAGCGGTATTCCTACTGACAGTAAGTTACACCACTGTTACGCCCGAAGTGAGGGCGGTCGTGTCCCGCGATACGGGCCGGGTCAGACCACCGCGCCGTTGTCCGGGTCGTCGTCTTCCTCGTCGCCGGGCCGCAGCCGCCAGATGAGCGTGACGAAACCGGCCAGGATGCCGGTGAACCCGAACAGGGTGACGGCCGAGCGGTCCACCGGGAGCAGCGACGGAAAGAGGAAGAGCACGAACCCGACGACCACCGCGAGCGCGCCGACGACCGCGTACTTGGAGACGCGGGGTAGCGGTGGCGGCGGTGGCGGGTGGTAGGTGTCCTCGTCGTCGTCCGGCAGGTCGGCGCCGAAGGTGTCCAGACCGTCGAGCAGCGACGGCTCGTCGTCCCGGGTGTTGCGGCCGACCGAGATGCCGGAGAAGTCCGTCGCCGACGGCAGCCGACGGACGTCGGTCGCGGTCGGCCCGGCCTCGTCGGCGCCGGAGCGGGCGAGTGGTCCGGCGGTCGGCTCGTCCCGGGTGTCCTGGTCGTCGCGCTCGTCCACGTCCTCCGCGGCCGGCCACGGCCGCTCGTCGGTGCTGGGGGAGGTGCTGTGGAAGCCGGCCACGATCCGGGCCCACTCGGCGTCGATGTCCGGCTCGTCGCGGGCCGGTGGCTGCTCCGGGGCGCTCTCGTCGGCGAGCTGGGTGAGGTAGTCGCGAGCGGTCCTCAGGTGCGAACGGTCGACGTAGAGCCGGTCGACCGGGCGGGCCGGGACGGTGGTGGTGCGGGTGACCGGGTTGAGGTCGGCCGACGGTTGCAGGTAGGCGGCGATCCCCCCGGCGGCCAGGACGTCGAGCAGGTGCTCGCCGACGCGCGGATCGACGTCGCCGACCACGGCGTACTCGCTCGCGTCGAGCCCGTTGTCCCGCCGTCCCCGGCGGGCCCCACCCGCTGACACCCGGCAATCCTCCTCAACGCGCCCTGCGGCGCGGCCACCCTGCCCCCTCGACGCCCGTCCGCACGCCGTGCTCTGAATCGTGACACGTCAGGGGCCGGTTCCGGGAGTGCGTTGTGTCGCGTCTTGGAAACTCAGGGGCGCTCCCGCTGGTCACGGCGGTGGCTCTTTGTCCGTTGTTGCGCGAGACGTGCGATCTCGATGATCGTCTTCGACCGAGCAGCAACGACCCTGATGTTGCGGGGATCTCCGCGCGCCTGTCCGGTCCGCTGGTCGTCGGCAGGAGGCGCGGCGTGCCGAGGTGGGCGTCCGTCCGTT
The DNA here is from genome assembly GCF_043197485.1 of Micromonospora sp. NPDC049102. Lineage (NCBI taxonomy): Bacteria > Bacillati > Actinomycetota > Actinomycetes > Micromonosporales > Micromonosporaceae > Micromonospora > Micromonospora sp. NPDC049102. Next base: position 111,478 of record NZ_JBICTE010000006.1, read on the forward strand.
GTGGTGCGAGCGCTCGCTTCGTAGGCTCGTCGGCGACGCGCCCGGCGCTGTCGTGGGCCCCCTCGGAAAGGATGCCGGTGCTCTACTGGCTGTTGAAGTACGTTCTCCTCGGTCCGCTGCTCAAGCTGATCTTCCGGCCGCAGGTGGAGGGGCTGCACCACGTGCCGGCGACCGGCCCGGTGATCCTGGCCAGCAACCACCTCTCCTTCTTCGACTCGATCTTCATTCCGTTGATCGTCTCGCGGCGGGTCACCTTCGTTGCCAAGGCGGAGTACTTCACCGGCAAGGGAATCAAGGGCTGGTTCATGAAGATGTTCTTCGTCGGCACCGGCACGATCCCCGTGGACCGCTCCGGCGGCGAGGCCGCCCGCGCCGCTCTGGACACCCAGTTGCGGGTGCTGCGCGCTCAGGGGGTGGCCGGCATCTACCCCGAGGGCACCCGCTCCCCGGACGGGCGGCTCTACCGGGGCAAGACCGGCGTGGCCCGGCTCGCCCTGGAGAGCGGCGCGGTGGTGGTGCCGGTGGCGATGCTCAACGCCGACGAACTCCAGCCGCCCGGCAGGCTCATCCCGCGGATCGGCCGGGTGCGGGTCCGCCTCGGCGTACCCCTGGGCTTCTCCCGCTACGCGGGAACGGCCGGCGACCGGTTCGTCGAGCGCGCGGTCACCGACGAGATCATGTACGAGTTGATGGAGCTCACCGGCCGTGAGTACGTCGACATCTACGCGCAGAAGCTCAAGACGCCGGTGGCCGCCTAGAGCGTGTGTCAGCAGGCGACGGCCGGCCCGGTCGGGCTGACCGGCCTCCCGGCCAGCGCCAGCAGGCCCGGGGCGTCGTTGCGCAGCGCGAAGGTGCGGACCTCGGCGCGCGGCGCTCGCGCGCCGGCCGGGTCGCCCGCACGGATCAGCTCCGCGGCCGCCAGCGCCAGCGCCAGCACGCGGTCGCTCGCGTCCGGGATCCGTCCGTACGTCTCGGCGGCGGCCAGGTGCAGCTCGGCCGCCCGTCGGTGGTCGCCGTCCGCCGCCGCCACCGCAGCCGTCACCGTGCGCAGCGCCGCCTCCGACCACGGTGTCCGATGTCCGACCCGGTCGAGCATCGCCCGGACCCGCACCGCGGCGTCCCGGCCGGCCAGGGCACCGGCGTACGCGGCCGCGGCGATCCACTCGCCGCTGGCGAGCGCCGGCACCTCCGACCAGGAGCGCTCCAGCTCGTCGATCAACTCCGCCGCCTCGGCGTGGCGCTCCTGCAACGCCCGGCACAGTGCCGCCATGCCCAGCATCGTCCAGCGCAGGCGGTGGAAGCCGCTGCGCCGGGCGGTGGTCAGCGCGTCGACCAGGTCGGCCGGGTCCTCGTCGTCGCGCAGCACGAGCAGGCAGCAGCGCAAACCCCGCACCTGCATGTCCCAACTGCCGGTCGGCGTGTCCACGAACGCCTCCGCCGCGGCGAGCAGCCGGCCGAAGTCACCCTCGAACCAGGCGCGCATCGCCTCGGCCGAATAGCTGGTGGTCAACGTCTGCCCGCTGGCCGTACGCGCCGGCGCGGCCGAGAGCAGGGCGTTCGAGCGCAGCCAGTCGCCCTCCTCGCGGATGGCCCAGGCCAGGTTCTGGGTGGCCCGGGGCAGTGCGAGCAGCTGACCGGCCCGGCTGAACTCGACGATCGCGTGCAACTCGTCCAGGCCGACCCGGTCGCCGGCCTGGTAGCGGGCGGTGGCCGCGGTGATCCGCGCGTTGGTGCGCGTCTCGGTCAGGCCCAGCCGCTCCGCGATCTCCGCCGCCGTGTCCGCCGCCGACACGGCCGGGTCGCGCTCGTAGTTGAGCATGTGCAGGCGGCCCAGCTCGGCGTACGCGTCGGCCTTCTGCGGGCTGTCCGGCAGCGGCTCGAAGAGCTGCACCGCCCGGTCCAGGCAGGCCAGCGCCTCGCCCCGCTCGGCGCGCAGCCACGCCGCCTGGCCGAGCAGCGTCCAGGCCCGTGCGGCGCACGCGTCGTCGCCGTGCGCCGCCAGCCGGTCGGCCAGCGCGTGCACCTGCTCGGTCCCACCGCCGGAGAGGAACGCGTTGCCGTCCCGGTAGAACGAGATCTCCGTACTCAGCAGCTCCAGTTGCAGCCGGCCCACCGGATCGCTGTCGTCGGCCAGACCCAGCGCCCGGCCCGCGTGGCTCGCCGCCGCATCCAGCCCGTGCAGGGCGTACGCCCGGCGGGCCGCCCGGTGCAGCGCCTGCCGCGCGGGCCCCGCGTACCGCCGGATCGCCATGCCGAGGGACCGCGCGATCTCGTGGGCCGCCCAGCGGTGGTGGGCGAGGACCTCGGCCAGGTCGGTGTCGCGGCTCTGCGACAGCGCGTCGAGCCAGTCCGCCGCCCGCTCGTGCCGCGCCACCCGCTCGGTTCTCGGCAGCCGCTGATAGCAGACGTCGCGCACCAGAACGTGCCGGAACCGGAACTCGGCCTGCCCGGCCATGGTCGACGCGGCCTGCTCGTGCACGAAGTCGCGCTGTTCGAGGCGGCGCAGCGCGCGCTCGACCGACTCGACCGGCTGGCCCAGCGCGGCGGCCACCGCGCCCGGCCAGAACTGCACCCCGACCACCGAGGCGGCGAGCAGCACCGCCCGGTCCTTGGCGTCCAGCAGGTCGACGCGGTTGGCGATCACCGCGTGCACGCTGTCCGGCATGGTCAGTTCGAGCTGCTTGTCCAGCGACCAGCCCCGCCCGGACTGGCGCAACGCGCCCTGCTCGATCAGCATCCGGACGTACTCGTGCGCGTAGAGCGGGTTGCCGCCGGCCACCTCGATGAGCGGCGTCAGCATGTCGGCGGAGAACGCCGCCTGGCCGAACAGGTGCGCGTACAGGGCGGCGATGCCGGTGTCCCGCAGCGGCGGCAGGGTGATGGTCACCGAACCCGTGATCGTCCCGGCCCAGCTCGGGTCCCGGTCGACAAGCTCGGGGCGGGCGGTGCAGAGCAGCAGCAGCGGCACGTCGCGGGCGGCCGCGCCGAGCAGCTCCACGAAGCGCAGCATCGCGTCGTCGGCCCAGTGCAGGTCCTCGAAGACCAGCACGGTGGGGCGGCGGGCCGCCAACGCCAGCAGGAAACGCCGCCACGCCGACTCCGCCTCCTCCGCCGGCAACGGCGTACCGGGCAGCCCGACCAGTGGGCGCAGCGCGTCGACCACCCGGTCGCGTTCGCCCGGCCCGATCAGCTCGCCGACCGCGGCACCCAGTCGCTGGGCCGCGCTCGCGGCCGGGTCGGTGTCGAGGATGCCGGCCTCGGACTTGACGATGTCGGCGAGCGCGGCGAACGTGACGTTCTCCCCGAACGGCGGACAGCGCCCCGTCCGCCACGTCAGCGGCTCGTCGACCAGCCGGCCGGTGTGCCGGTACAGCTCGCGCAGCAGCCGGCTCTTGCCGATCCCGGCCCGGCCGAAGATCGTCACCACCTGGGGCAGTTGGTCACGCAGAGACCGGTGCAGGGCGTTGACCAGCATGCCCAGCTCGTGCTCGCGGTCCACCAGGGGCGTGGTGTCCGGCTCCCGGTCGGTGGGCTGGCGGCGCACCGGAGACAGGGCGAGCCACACCTCGGTCGGCGTCGACCGGCCGCGCAGGGTGACCGGGGGCTGCTCCTCGTAGCGGATCGCGTCCTTGGTCAGGGCGTGCGTGGTGCCGCAGACCAGCACGCCTCCCGGCGGCGCGACCGACTGCATCCGCGAGGCGGTGTTCACCACGTCGCCGGCGACGATCGCCTGCCCGCCGTCGCGGGCGGCGGCCACGTCGACGAGGGCCTCGCCGGTGGCCACGCCCACCCGGAACCGCATCTCGGTGCTGCCGGTCGGCGCGAAGCGGGTGAGCACCCGTTGCAGCTCCAGCCCCGCCCGGACACAGCGCAGCGCGTCGGTCTCGGTGGCGATCGGCGCGCCGAAGAGCGCCATCACCGCGTCGCCGATGTACTTCTCCACCACCCCGCCGTACTGGCCGACCACCCGGCGGGCCGCCGAGAAGAAGCCGGTCTGCATGCCACGGACCTGCTCCGGGTCGGCCCGCTCGACGTACGGGGTGGAGTCGATGAGGTCGACGAAGAGCACGCTCACCCGCCGGCGGTCCTCCTGCGGGGCGGGCGTGGCGGACCGGTCCGTGCCCGGTCGGGGCGACCCGCAGGAGGTGCAGAACGCGACGTCCGAGGCGAGAGGACGCAGGCAATGTGGGCAGACGGCACCCAGCTCGGCGCCGCAGCCACCGCAGAAGCGGTCACCGTCGGCGGCCGTGCGTCCACAGCGCCCACACTGCGCGGCGATGACACACCCTCCACTGGCGATACCGGCCGGCGCCCCCCCAGCGCCGTCACCCGCAAGGAGTATCGCCGTCGGACGGGCTGTCAGGTACCGGCCTGTTGGTTTGTGGACAGTCCACCAACGGTCTGACCGACTACATTCAGTCCGCCACATATTCGATCAGCGACCAGAGGGGGACAGGTCAATGGTGTACGTCAAGCTGGAGAATGACTGGACCGACGGCAACGGCGTCGATCACTCGGCGGGAGAGTCGGTGGACGTCGACGCCGCCACGCTCGCCACGTTGCAGGCCGAGGGCATCGTCAGCGAGCAGTCCGGCGCGGGCGGCGACAGCAAGGGCCCGAACAAGTGGGCCGGCCCGGGTAGCCCCGGAGTCTGAGCCAGGCGTCGATGACACGACGGAACGGCCGGGCCGCCCACGGCGACCCGGCCGTTTCGGATGTGCGGGCCCCGCGCTGCCCCCCGCCCGGGGTTGGCGAGTCGGCTCAGCGGTCGTTCATGCCGGCGCGTCGGCGCAGCGCGGCCACGTCGGTGACGACGATCCGGCGGCCCTCGGTCCGCAGCCAGCCACGACTGGCGAAGGAGCCGATGGCCTGGTTGACGCTCTGTCGGGAGCCACCGGCCATCTCCGCCAACTGGCTCTGGTTGAGCTCGATCGTGATCATCGGGGCCTGGCTCTCGCCGGCCAGCCGGACCAGCGTCTTGGCGACCCGGCCCGGCAGGTCGAGGAAGACGTGGTCGGCGTTCTGCTCGGTGAGCCGGCGGATCAGCCCGCCCAGAGACCTCATCACCGCGTCCAGGATGCGCGGGTTGGAGTGCACCAGCTCCATGAACGCGCCCCGGGAGAGCGCGAGCGCCGCGCAGTCCTCGATGGCCTCGGCCGACGCGGACCGCGTGGAGGCGTCCAGCAGGGAGACCTCGCCGAGCACGTCCGGCGGACGGATCACCGACAGCACCGCCCGTTCGCCGGTCGGCGCGGTGCGGAACACGGCGACCGCGCCGCGGCGCAGCACGATCAGCGACTCGCCCGGGTCGTTCTCGACGAAGAGCAACTGACCCTTGCGGTAGGTGCGCGGAACGGCGGCTGCGATGACACGCTGGCGCACCTCGGGCTCCAGCCCGGCGAACATCTCGACACCTGTGAGCGCGTCACCCGGCTCCGGCAGGCGCATCTCCACGGCCCAACCCCTCCCCGGTCATGGACCACACAATCGCTCACCGGGTGAACCTGATGGCCCTGACGAGGTGAACTGACACCGGTTCGGCATCCGGTAGCGGTACACATCAGATCATGACGGTCCGGTCGCTTGCTGTACACCCCTTGAAGCACTTCCGTGACCGTCGCGAGCTGCGGCGTACCCCCTGGGTCGTCGCCGCAGCGGCGTCGGCGGCCCGGTTCGCCGCCGGCCCACGGCGGACCGGCCGGGCTCGCACCCGGCCCCGCCGCGCGCCGACGGACGGCGGTGGGTGAGGATGTCCGGAATGGTCTACCGCTACTTCTACGACTGCGAGTTCATCGAGGACGGCCGGACCGTCGACCTCGTCTCGATCGGTGTCGTCGACGAGTACGGCCGCGAGTTCTACGCGGTTTCCACCGAGTTCGACGACTCCCGTGCCGTGCCCTGGGTACGGCGTAACGTGCTGGACCGGCTGCCGTCGCCGGCCGACCGGGCCTGGCGTTCGCGGGAGCGCATCCGCGACGACCTGTACGACTTCCTCATGGAACCGGTCCGGGACCGGCCGGGTGAGCAGTTGGAGCTGTGGGCCTGGTACGCGGCGTACGACCACGTGGTCCTCGCCCAGCTCTGGGGGGCGATGCCGGCGTTGCCCCGGGAGATCCCCCGGTTCACCAAGGACCTGCGGCAGCTCTGGGACGACCGGGGTCGGCCGAACCTGCCGGACGCGGACGCCGCCCGGCACGACGCCCTGGTCGACGCCCGGCACAACCTGGCCCGCTGGCGGGCGATGATGACGCGCTGAACGATGGTCATACGTCTGTACGTTTGACCGGTTCTGTCCTGGGCATCGGTTCGACAGCCGAGCCGAGGGAGACCGCCATGAGCAATGATCCGACCAGCGTCGCCGACGGCCGGGCGCGTGTCACGGAGCTGATCCGCGCCGCACGGATCTGCATGCTCACCACGATCGGGCTGGACGGGCGGCAGGTGAGCCGGCCGATGGGGCTGCAGGAGGCGGACTTCGACGGTGACCTCTGGTTCTTCGCCTACGCCGACTCGGCCAAGATGCGTCAGATCCGGGTGAACCCGGAGGTCAACGTCGCCTTCTCGGACCAGAAGAACAACGCCTGGGTGTCGATCTCGGGCACCGCCAGTGAGAGTTCCGACACCGAGCGCGCCAAGCGGCTGTGGAATCCGCTGCTCAGGGCCTGGTTCCCGGACGGGCTGGACACGCCCGGCCTGACCCTGGTCAAGGTGCACGCCAGCTCCGCCGAGTACTGGGACTCGCCGAGCAGTGCCGTGGTCAACCTGCTCGGCCTCGCGAAGGCCGCCGTCACGGGCCGTCCGCCGTCGGCCGGGGAGAACCACGAGGTGACCTACTGAGCCGTCGCCCCCCGGGGCGCTGTCGTCGCGTGGTCAGGTGCGACTACAGTGCGCAGTGACGGCCCGCCCCGGGCCGGCAACGGCGCCGATGGTCTGACGTGACACATATCCTGGGGCATATCGGGCTTTACCTGATGCTCCAGGAGGATGAGCGGATCATGCGTATCGGCGTGCTCACCGGCGGCGGCGACTGCCCGGGTCTCAACGCGGTCATCCGGGCGGTGGTCCGCAAGGGCGTCGCCACCTACGGTCACGAGTTCGTGGGCTTCCGGGACGGTTGGAAGGGCCCGCTGGAGGGTCTGTCCCGCCCCCTCGGCATCGCCGACGTGCGCGGCATCCTGCCCCGCGGCGGCACCATCCTCGGCTCGTCCCGCACCAACCCGTTCAAGATCGAGAACGGCGTCGAGCGGATCAAGGACAACCTCGCCGAGCAGGGCGTGGACGCGCTGATCGCGATCGGCGGCGAGGACACCCTCGGCGTGGCCACCAAGCTCTACGAGCTGGGCGTGCACGTGGTCGGCGTGCCGAAGACGATCGACAACGACCTCGGTGCCACCGACTACACCTTCGGCTTCGACACCGCGGTCAACATCGCGATGGAGGCCATCGACCGCCTGCACACGACCGCGGAGAGCCACCACCGCACCCTGGTCGTCGAGGTCATGGGCCGGCACGCCGGCTGGATCGCCCTGCACGCCGGCCTGGCCGGCGGCGCCAACGTGATCCTGCTGCCCGAGCGGCAGTTCGACGTCGAGCAGGTCGCCGGCTACGTCGAGAAGCGCTTCCAGCACCAGTACGCCCCGATCGTCGTGGTCGCCGAGGGCGCCCAGCCGCTCGACGGCCAGATGGTGCTGCACAACCAGGAGCTGGACTCGTTCGGCCACGTCCGCCTCGGCGGCATCGGCCAGTGGCTCGCCGAGCAGCTGGAGGCCAAGACCGGCAAGGAGGCCCGCACCGTGGTGCTGGGTCACATCCAGCGCGGTGGCACCCCGACCGCCTTCGACCGGGTCCTCGCCACCCGGCTGGGTCTGCAGGCCATCGACGCGGTCCACGACGGCGACTGGGGCAAGATGGTCGCGATGCAGAGCACCGACATCGTCCGGGTGCCCCTCGCCGAGGCCACCCGTGAGCTGAAGACCGTGCCGCTGGAGCGGTACGAAGAGGCCGAGGTCTTCTTCGGCAGCTGATCGACGGCAGGCGGCGCGGCGAGCCTGCGGGCCCGCCGCGCCGCGACCCGACCTCAAGGGGGTACGGCCCAGATGTCAGCCGGGGTGCACACGGTCGCGGTGATCGGCGCGGGCAAGATCGGCGAGCTGATGCTCTCCGGCCTGCTGCGCTCCGGATGGCCGGTGGAGAGGCTGCTCGCCACCGCCCGCCGACCCGCCCGCGCGCAGGAGTTGACCACCCGCTACGGCGTCCGCGTGGTCGACAACCTGACCGCCGTCGACGAGGCCGCGGTGCTCGCCGTGTCGGTCAAGCCCCAGGACGCCGCCGCGCTGCTGGACGAGATCGGCCCCAAGGTCCCCGCCGACAAGCTGGTCATCTCGCTCTGCGCCGGGCTGCCCACCAGCTTCTTCAACCGCCGGCTGCCCGAGGGCACGCCGGTGGTCCGGGTCATGACCAACACGCCGGCGCTGGTCGACGAGGCGATGACGGCCATCTCCGCCGGGGCGTACGCCACCGGGGCCCACCTGAGCCTGGCCGAGGAGATGTTCAAGCCCCTCGGCCAGACCATCCGGGTGCCCGAGTCGCAGCAGGACGCGGTCACCGCGCTCTCCGGCTCCGGTCCGGCCTACTTCTACCTGCTGGTGGAAGCCATGATCGACGCCGGGATCCTGCTCGGGCTGCCCCGCCAGGTGGCACACGAGCTGATCGTGCAGACCGCCATCGGCTCCGCCGTGATGCTGCGCGACTCCGGCGAGCACCCGGTCAAGCTGCGCGAGGCGGTCACCTCGCCGGCCGGCACCACCATCTCCGCGGTCCGCGAGCTGGAGAAGCACGGCGTCCGCGCCGCGCTGCTCGCCGCGCTGGAGGCGGCCCGGGACCGCGCCCGCGAACTGGCCGCCCAGGCCGACTGACCGGGCCGCGCGGGGTCCCCGCGGCGCGGTGGGTGCCGCATACTGGCGGCGTGTTCACTCTCGCCCAGGCCCGGCACCTGGTGGCCACCCTCCAACCGCGTGTCGACGAGCTGATCCGCATCCGCGCCGACCTCGCCGAGCTGCGCGTCGACCTGGCCGACCACGGCGTCAGCGCGCTCGGCGGGATGGCCGAGGTCAAGGGTCTGGAGGCCCGGCTGCACGCCGTCGTCGACGAGCTTCACCAGCACGAGATCCAGGTCAAGGGCATCGCGCCGGTGCTGCTCGACTTTCCGGGCGAGCGCGACGGCCGCGCCGTGCTCTGGTGCTGGTTGGAGGGCGACTCCGACGTGCGCTGGTACCACCGCGCCGAGTGCGGCTTCGCCGGCCGTCGCCCGCTCTGACAGTCCCGCGCCGCCGCGCTGTTGATCCACTCGGGTTCATGGAAACCGCGGTGTCCGCTTGCGTCGGATGCCGCGATTCCCTGGAACCCGAGTCGATCAAACCCTCAGCCCGCCGCGGACGTCGGCAGAACCGGCCCGGGGGCGTCGGTGACCGCGAACACCACCACGTTGTCGACGTAGTGGCCCCGCCGCCGGTCGAAGTCACCCCCGCAGGTGACCAGGCGAAGCTCCGCGTTGGGCGTCGGCCCGTAGACGACGGCCGTCGGAAACTGATCCTTGCGGGTGCGCAGCGACCCGGTCACCCGGAACGACAACCACCGGCCGCCGCGCCACACCTGGACCCGGTCGCCGGCCCGCAGCTCGCCCAGCCGGGCGAAGACCGCCGGGCCGCGGCGCGAGTCCAGGTGCCCGGCGAGCACCGCCGGACCGGTGTCGCCCGGGGCGGGGCCGCCCCCGTACCAGCCGGCCGTGTCGAAATCGGCCGGCGGGACGAGCGCGCCCGCGCGGTCCAGGCCCAGCACCGTGAGCGCCGAGTCGACACCGATGCGCGGCACGCGTACCCGGGTGGGTGGACCCTGCGGTCGCGGCGACGCGGCCACGGACGCGGTCACCGAGGCGCAGCCGTCGGCGCAGCCGGGGTGCCAGGTCGCGACCGGGGACGGCCCGGTCGTCGCGAGCCCGACGCCGCTGCCGGCGGCCAGGCAGACCGCCGCGCCGGCCGCGACCAGCGAGGCCAGCGGTGCCCGACGGGCGCGGTGCCGTCGGATCGCGGCGCCGGCGCTCACCAGGTGGTGCGCCGCCGCCGGCGCCACAGGAGCAGGCTCGCCACCACGGCCGCCGCGGCCAGACCGCCGGCCACCATCGGGTACGCCCCGAGCCCGCGCCCGGCGGTGCCACCGGCGCCGGTTTCCACCCCGCCCGCCGGTACGACGGTGCCGCCCTCGGCGTCCTGCCGCAGCTCGGTAGTGAGCCCGCCCTGCCTGCCGTCGAGCACCAGCAGCGAGTAGACCGCGCCCCCGGTCAGCCGCACCTCGGCGTCGGCGCTCGGACCGCCCGCGCCGGTCAGCCGCAGCCGCCAGGTGCCCGGGTCCACCTGCTGGTAGTCCGTGGTGGTGGCGAACTGCACGCCGTCGGCGATCGTCGGACCCTCGGCGGCGGCCACGTCGAGGACGGGCGTCCGCACCGACGCCTGCACGACGCGCACCTTGGCCCGGCCCTGTGCGGGAGCGCTCAGGTCGTCGGTGAGCACCCGCAGCCCCAGGTCGGCGTGCCGGCCGACACCGGCGACGGTGTACGCGCCGCCACTTCTCACCGCCACCTCGGTGGTGAGCACGGGCGGGTCGCTGGCGGGCGCGCCGGCGTCGCGCATCGCCACCGCGTACCGGCCCGGAGGCAACTGGAGATAGTCGGAGACCACGCCGTAGCCGACGCCGGGAAAGACCCTCGGCTTCGCGGCGTCGGGGGCGGCGAGGTAGACGTCCACCGCCGGAGTGTCGGGGGAGAGGTGGGCGAGTCGGACGTACCCGACGCTGTCCGCGCTGGCCGGTGCCGGGAGCACGGCGGCGACGGCGGTGCCGAGCAGGAGCGCGCCGGTGCCGGCCAACAGCCGGCGGGACGCGGTACGGAGCGTGTGCATGTCGCCTCCGAGGCACGTTCGGTGAGCGGGCGGCAACCCACGGACAGAGTCCCGTGCGTGAGACTTTCGCGCAAGTTGTACACGCCATGTTTCTCTCCGCCGCGCCGCGGGCACTGCGCCGCCGCAGGCGCTGCGCCGCCGCCGCCGCCGCCGCCGCAAGATCGTGCTCGATCCAGGATGTAGTGGCCTCTGCGTCGAGAAGATGCCACTAGATCCATGATCGAGCGTGATCTTGCCGCTCGGCGAGGGGTGACCTGACTCCGGGACCGAAACTGCTGCCGCTGCCGCGCTGGCTACTCCGATTCGGCGACGAAGACGCCCTGCCCCTGTTGGCCGTACATCAGGTTCCGCTGGTGCAGTTCGCGTACGGCCCGGTAGGCAGTCGACCGTGCCACGTCTCGCCGATATCCGAGACCGAGGGCAGTTGATGGCCGGGTGGGTACTCCCCGGAATTGATTCTGCGCGCGATGTCGTCGGCGACGCGGAGGTAGTGCGGTGGCCTGGTAGGCATGATCTGCTCTCCTGGACTTCAGCGCAGATCATGCTTCCAGCCGGGAGCCGGGAGCCGGGCAGGACAAGTGGCGACGCGACTCGACTGAACACAGTGAGAACTTGACTACAGGGCGTCGCCCGGCTTGCGTTCGCCTATTCTCGGGCGATGCGGGATCGTCGGGTGGCGTTGGTGTGGGCGGCCTTCGGCGTCGTCGCGACGGTGTCCTGTGTGCTCGTGCTGACACGCCATGACCGGCTCTCCGACCTGCACATCTACTACGGCGCACTGTCCGATCTGCACGCCGGCCGCCCGCTGTACGAGTACCGCGCCGCGAACGGTGGGCCGTTCACCTATCCACCGTTCGCCGCACTGGTGCTGGCCCCGATCAGCGTGGTCGCTGAGGGCGTACTCCAGGGGATCTGGCTGGTCGCGACGTGCGCGGCGGTCGTCGCCATCGCCGGGATGGTCGGTGTCGCGCTGAGCGCCGATCGGTCCCGCCGCCCGCTGGTCGTGGCGGTTTCCGCCCTGACGCTGATGCTGTCGGCGCGCCGGTGCAGAGCAACCTGCGGTTCGGGCAGGTCAGCATCTTCATCCTGCTGCTGGCACTGCTGGACGGCATCGGCGTCGTCCCGCCACGGCTGCGGGGAATGCTGGTCGGGGTGGCGGCGGCGATCAAGCTGACACCGTTGTTGTTCGTCGTCTACTTCCTCGTCAGCGGGCGCTACCGCGATGCCGGGCGTGCGGCGGCGACCTTCGTGGGCTCTGCCGGGCTGGCGGCGCTCGTGTTGCCCGGCGAGAGCTGGACCTACTGGACCGAGGCCGTCCGGCAGACCTCACGGATCGGCAACCTGGCGTCGCTGGGCAACCAGTCGGTGCATGGGAGTGCTGCTACGGGTCGGCGTCGGCGAGGCGGCCCTGCCCGTGCTCTGGGCCGCTCTGGTCGCGGCGATCTGCGGGGTGGCGCTCCTGCGCGCCCGGCAGTTGGCCGCGCAGGAGCGCCCCGGCCACGCCGCCGTGCTCGTCGGCTGCGCCACGGTCGCCGCGTCCCCGGTGTCCTGGACCCACCACCAGATGTGGCCGGTGCTCGCCGCGATGCTGCTGGTCGGCGCGTCCGGCGTCACCCAGCGGGTGGCCGGCATGGCGCTGCTCGCCGCCATGGTCCTCTCGCTGGGCGCGGTCCTCGGGCCGGTGTCGACGCGACCGGGCGTGCAGTTCCTGTTCGAGAACGCCCGCACCGTCGGGACGTGCCTGCTGTGCCTGGTCGGCTTCGGCGGTGCCACGGTCGCCGTCGCCCGGGGCGGCCGTCGTCCGTCCGCCCGACGGGCATGGCTGCGAGTGGGCATCACGAGCGCGGTGGCCCTCGCCTTCTTCGCCGTACAACCGCTGCCCGCCGGGGCGGACCCGACGTTCAAGGCGTACATCCTCGACGACGTGGTCAACCCGCGATACTTCTTCGTCTGCCGGGGTCCGGCCGAGTGCGCCGCCTACAACACCGCCGCGCCGGTCACGTTCGGCACGCGGGCGGAAAAGACCAAGGTACGGGTCAATGGGGTTGTCTCCGCACGGGTGGCCCGGCTGGACTACTACTCCGCCCCGGGCGGCGCGCCTCGGAGCATTCCCTTGCTGGAGGCCTATCCCGGCACGCGGACGTTCTCGTTCCGGTCGGCCAGCATGGCGCAGGGCCGGCTCGTGGCGTACGACGTCGACGGCCAGCCCATCGCCAGTTACGACGACGAACTGGCGGCCGCTCTCCGGAGGGCCACCCGGTAGGCGGTCCTCCGGAGGGCGGCGGTGCTCAGCGGGTGGCGGCGGCCAGGGCGGCGCGCAGCTTCTCGGCGTCCCCCGGTGCGGGGTGCTGCCAGTCGGAAGGGGTGGCGGAGTAGAGCGTGCCGTACGCCGGGGTGTCCGGCTGGTAGCGCCAGCCCTCAGCGAGCGGGCCGACGTCGACCGCGTCGTACCCGATCCGGTCGAGGAAGGCCGTGACCTCGGCCTTCGCGGCGGCGTCGTCACCGGCGATGGCGAGGGCGCTGCGGTCGGCGGCCCCGGACGGCCGGGCCAGCGCGGCCAGGCCCACGAAGTAGATGTTGTTGAAGACCTTCACCACCCGCGACTCCGGCAGGTGCCGCTGGAGGAGTTCGCTGCTGGTGGTCTCGCCCGAGTCCAGCTCCGGGAAGTTCCCGTCACGCTCCGGATAGTAGTTGTTGGTGTCGATGACGACCTTGCCGGCCAGCGGTTCGACGGGCACCGCCCGGTACGCCTTGAGCGGCACGGTGACCACCACCAGATCGCCGACCTGCGCCGCGTCCTGGGACGTGCCGGCGCTGGCCCGCTCGCCCAGCTTGTCGACCAGTTCGGTGAGCGTCTCCGGCCCGCGCGAGTTGCTCAGCACCACGTCGTAGCCGGCGTCCACCGCCAGTCGGGCCACGGTGCCGCCGATGTTGCCGCTGCCGATCAGTCCCACAGTTGTCATGCTGCTTCCCAACTCCGTCCACCCACGACGCATTCCCGACCGATGCGGTGGGTTGTTGCACGAACCTCTGGTTGCGCGAGCCGGTCCTGCACAACGTACTGCGCACACAATGTCGTGCGACGGGCTTCACGGAACGCGCCACCCTCCGGCGGCGCCTGCTCCCCGGCCCCCGCGCCTCCGGCGGCACCTGCTCCCCGGACAACTCCGCTGCCCGGTTGGGGGCGTTCGGGGTGGGGCGTCAGGCTGGGAGGACCTTCTCGATGGCCGTGCGCAGGTCGTCGGAGTCGGGCTCGACCGTCGGGGCGAAGCGGGCGGCGACAGTGCCGTCCGGCGCCACCAGGAACTTCTCGAAGTTCCAGCGGACGTCCCCGGTGTGCCCGTCGGCGTCCGGCGTGGACACCAGCGCGGCGTAGAGCGGGTGCCGCTCGGGTCCGTTGACGTCGACCTTCTCGGTCAGCGGAAAGGTCACCCCGTAGTTGACCTGGCAGAAGTCGCTGATCTCGGCGGCGCTACCCGGCTCCTGTCCGGCGAACTGGTTGCACGGCACGCCCAGCACCACGAGGCCGCGCTCGGCGTACGTGTCGGCGAGGGTCTGGAGGCCGGCGTACTGCGGAGTGAGGCCGCAGCGGGAGGCGACGTTGACGACCAGCAGCGCCTTGCCGCGGTAGCGGTCGAGGTCGGCGGGGCCGCCGTTGAGGGCGCCGATCGGGATGTCGAAGACGGTCATGGCCCGAGGCTACGCCCCGAGTGTCGTCCCGCCGGGACGGGGCGTGAGAGGCGCATTCCGCGCATCGGGGTAAATCGAAACATGGACATCTTGACGAAGTGATGACGGTGTGAGTACCGTCTCACCATCTTTTGAAAAGTTTCCTAACAGTACGGGAGACGCCTCATGAAAAGATCGCTCCGTCGGGCCCTCTGGGCCGGCGCCGTGGTCGCCGTGACCGTCGCGGCGGTGCCGATGACGACCGCGTTCGGCGCCGGCACGGTCACCACCACGTTCGCCAAGGCACAGGACTGGGGGACCGGTCACGAGGCGAAGGTAACCGTGACCAACGGCACCAGCGCCACGGTCGCCACCTGGCGCATCGAGTTCGACCTGCCGTCCGGCACCACCATCAGCAGCGCGTGGGACGCCGACGTCACCAGCAGCGGCAACCACTACGTCGCGGTCAAGAAGAGCTGGGCCGGAGGGCTCGCCCCCGGCGCGTCGTTCAGCTGGGGCTACAACGGCACCGGCGCGTACAAGGCGCCGCTGAACTGCACCGTCAACGGCGCGCCCTGCGGCGGCGGCACCCCGACGACCCCACCGACCACGACCGCGCCGCCCACCACGGCACCCCCGACCACGGCGCCGCCCACCACCGCACCGCCGACCACCGCGCCCCCGACCACCACCCCGCCGCCCAACACGGGCGGCAAGAAGGTCGTCGGCTACTTCGCCGAGTGGGGCGTCTACGGGCGCAACTACCACGTCAAGAACATCCAGACCAGCGGCTCGGCCGCGAAGCTGACCCACATCCTGTACGCCTTCGGTAACACCACCGGTGGTCGCTGCACCATCGGCGACAGCTACGCCGACTACGACAAGGCGTACACGGCGGCGGAGAGCGTGGACGGCGTCGCCGACACCTGGGACCAGCCGCTGCGCGGCAGCTTCAACCAGCTGCGCAAGCTCAAGGCGCTCAACCCGCACCTCAAGGTGATCTGGTCGTTCGGTGGCTGGACCTGGTCCGGCGGCTTCACGCAGGCCGCCCAGAACCCGGCCGCGTTCGCCGAGAGCTGCTACAACCTGGTCGAGGACCCGCGCTGGGCGGACGTCTTCGACGGCATCGACGTCGACTGGGAGTACCCGAACGCCTGCGGTCTGAGCTGCGACACCAGCGGTCCCAACGCGTTCAAGAACGTCATCGGCGCCCTGCGGTCGAAGTTCGGGTCCAGTGCCCTCGTCACCGCCGCGATCACCGCGGACGGCAGCAACGGCGGCAAGATCGACGCCACCGACTACGCCGGTGCCATCGGCAACCTCAACTGGCTCATGCCGATGACGTACGACTACTTCGGTGCCTTCAACGCCCAGGGCCCCACCGCCCCGCACTCGCCGCTGACGTCGTACACCGGTATCCCGCAGCAGGGCTTCAACTCCGACGCGGCGATCCAGAAGCTCAAGAGCAAGGGCGTCCCGTCCAGCAAGCTGCTGCTCGGCATCGGCTTCTACGGCCGGGGCTGGACGGGCGTCACGCAGGCCGCACCGGGTGGCAGCGCCACCGGCGCGGCACCGGGCACCTACGAGGCGGGCATCGAGGACTACAAGGTCCTCAAGAACACCTGCCCGGCCACCGGCACGATCGCCGGCACCGCGTACGCCAAGTGCGGCAGCAACTGGTGGAGCTACGACACTCCGTCGACCATCAACGGCAAGATGACGTACGCGAACAACCAGGGCCTCGGCGGCGCCTTCTTCTGGGAGCTCTCCGGCGACACCAGCAATGGTGAGCTCATCGGCGCCATCAAGGGCGGTCTCGGCTGAGCCGAAGGCCGACGCACCACCCCACACGGCGGGGAGGGGCCCGCACCGCCCCTCCCTGCCCGTGCCGTAGCGGCCCGGTCGACGCCCAGCGTCGGCCGGGTCGCAGGCCTTGGGCGGGTCGGGCCCGATATGGCAGACTCGCGGCTCGGCAGGTCTCGATTTCCCTGGTCGACGGAGGTGGTCATGCGCTCGATCCACCGCGGGCTGGTGGTGGCCGCCGCCGCGTTCGTGCTGCTCCCGGCCTCGTTGGCCGGCTGCGGGATCGGCCGCGACGACGCCGACGAGCAGATCGCCAAGCCGCAGGGGGCCCCCGCCCAGGAGACCGCGGTCCAGCGGTCGCCCGCCGAGGAGGCCGCCGCCCGGTCCCGCGAGCGCGTGCAGGCGTACCTCGACGCGATGATGGCCAAGGACGTCGCCGCCGGCCGCAGTCAGCTCTGCGCGCTGCTGCACGGCGGGTTCGACCTCGCCGCCACCGGCCCGAACGGCGACTTCGCCGACCACTTCGAGGTGCCCCAGGCGACCATCACCGACGTCCGGGCGGGCAAGCGCGGGCAGGAGGTCAGCGTCTCGGTCTCGGTCACCGCCGGCAAGAGCACGGTCACCCGTCCGCTGCTGTTCACCGTCACGCGGGACGGCGGCGACTGGTGCATCGCCGGTGAGGCGCCAGGCGGCCATCCGGCCGCCAAGCCCTCGCCCAAGGGGCTCGCTCCCTCACCCGCGTCCTGACCGGCATCGGTGGGATCGATCTCCCACTTGCCGGAACCGTCACCCTCGCCGCCCGGTCACACCCACGGTCGCCGTACGCTTTCTCTCATGCGCCATGAGTGGCATCAGCTGAGCCATCCCGCGGTGGGCAGCCCGGGCCTGCAGACCAGCCGTCCGACCGTCGACTCCGCCGAGGACGCCGCCCTCGGTCTGGACCGCTGGCGGGAGCTGCCCCGCGAGCAGGTCCCACCGTGGTCCGACCCGGCCGCCGTCGCCGAGGTCTGCAAGGTGCTCGACACCGTGCCGTCGGTCGTCGCGCCCTACGAGGTGGACCAGCTCCGGCAGAAGCTGGCGCTGGTCTGCGAGGGCAAGGCGTTCCTGCTCCAGGGCGGTGACTGCGCCGAGACGTTCGCCGACAACACCGAGAGTCATCTGCTGGCCAACGCCCGCACCCTGTTGCAGATGGCCATCGTGCTCACCTACGGCGCGTCGCTGCCGGTCGTCAAGGTCGCCCGGGTCGCCGGCCAGTACACCAAGCCCCGCTCGCTGCCCACCGACGCGCGTGGTCTGCCCGCGTACCGCGGCGACATGATCAACTCGCTGGAGGCCGATCCCGCCGCCCGCGTCGCCGATCCGCAGCGCATGATCCGCGCGTACGCCAACTCGGCCGCCGCGATGAACATGCTGCGGGCGTACCTCGCCGGCGGGCTCGCCGACCTGCACGCCGTCCATGACTGGAACAAGGGCTTCGTGCGGACCTCCCCGGCGGGGGAGCGCTACGAGGCGATCGCCCGGGAGATCGACCGGGCGTTGGCCTTCATCCGGGCCTGCGGGATGACCGACGACGAGGCGCTGCGGACCGTCACCCTCTACTGCTCCCACGAGGCCCTGGCCCTGGAGTACGACCGGGCGCTCACCCGGGTCTCCGACCGCCGGGCGTACGGGCTGTCCGGGCACTTCCTGTGGGTCGGCGAGCGCACCCGGCAGATCACCGGCGCGCACATCGACTTCATCTCCCGGATCGCCAACCCGATCGGCGTCAAGCTCGGCCCGACGACCTCCCCGGACGAGGCGATCGAGCTGTGCGAGAAGCTCAACCCGGACAACATCCCCGGCCGGCTCACCCTGATCAGCCGGATGGGCAACCACCGGGTCCGCGACGCCCTGCCGCCGATCGTGGCCAAGGTCACCGCCTCCGGCGCCAAGGTGGTCTGGCAGTGTGACCCGATGCACGGCAACACCCACGAGTCGTCCAACGGCTACAAGACCCGGCACTTCGACCGCATCGTCGACGAGGTGCTCGGCTACTTCGAGGTGCACCGTGGCCTGGACACCCACCCCGGCGGCATCCACGTCGAGTTGACCGGTGAGGACGTCACCGAGTGCCTCGGCGGTGCCCAGGGCATCGAGGACCTCGACCTGCCCGACCGGTACGAGACCGCCTGTGATCCTCGGCTGAACACCCAGCAGTCGTTGGAGCTGGCCTTCCTCGTGGCGGAGATGCTCCGAGGCTGACGCGAGGAGTGAGCTTGCGAGCCCCGCGGTCGGCAGCCTGCAGGCCGGCTGCGAGGCTGACGCTGCGGCCCCTGTCGGCCGCCGAAAGGCCGGCTCCGAGGCTGCGGCCCCTGTCGGCCGCCGAGAAGAATGACCGTGGCCAGGTGTGCGAGACCCGCGACCGGCTGTTGAGAGGATGACTGTGGCTGAGCTTGTTGACCTGCGTTCCGACACGGTGACCCGGCCGACCGCCGGGATGCGCGAGGCGATGGTCGCCGCCGAGGTCGGTGACGACGTCTACGGCGACGACCCCACCGTCAACGCGCTGGAGGCGGAGGTCGCCGCGCTGTTCGGGCACGAGGCGGCGCTCTTCGCCCCGAGCGGGTCGATGGCCAACCAGATCGCCCTGCAACTGGTGGTGCCGCCCGGCGACGAACTGCTGTGCGACGCGGACGCGCACGTGGTCACGTACGAGATCGGCGCCGCCGCCGCGTACGGCGGGATCTCCTCGCGGACCTGGTCGGCCGTCGGCGCGGACATCGACCCGGAGGTGGTCGCCCGGATGATCCGTCCGGACGGCTACTTCGCCGTGCCCACCCGCGCGATCGCCGTCGAGCAGACCCACAACCGGGGTGGTGGCGGCGTGATCCCGCTGGCCACCCTGCGGGAGCTGCGCGGCGTCGCCGACGACGCGGGAGTGGCGCTGCACTGCGACGGCGCCCGGATCTGGCACGCGCACGTCGCCGACGGGGTGCCGCTGACCGAGTACGGCCGGTTGTTCGACACGCTGTCCGTCTGCCTCTCCAAGGGGCTCGGCGCGCCGGTCGGCTCGCTGGTGGTGGGCAGCGCGGAGAAGATCGAACGGGCCCGGATGATCCGCAAGCGGATGGGCGGCGGCATGCGCCAGGCCGGCATCCTCGCCGCCGCCGGCCGGTACGCGCTCGCGCACCACGTCGACCGGCTCGCCGAGGACCACGCCAGGGCGGCCCGGCTCGCCGAGGCGGTCGCGCCGTTCGGGGTGCTCGCCACCACGGTCCGCACCAACCTCGTTCCGCTGGACCTGACCAAGCACGTATTGGACGCCCGCGCCCTGGCCGCCGCCGCGCGCGAGGAGGGCGTACTGATCTCGGTGCTCGGCCCCCGGACCGCTCGCCTGGTCACCCACCTGGACCTCGACGACGAGGCGGTAACCCGCGCCTCGAACGTCCTGGCCAGGGTCCTCGCCGCCTGACCCACTCCCTGTCGATCAAGAGCTTTGCGTCATCCGAAGACCGGATTTTGACGCAAAGCTCTTGATCACCGCCGCGAGCGGGTGGGGGTGGGGGTTGAAAGGTTGAGGCGGGTCAGGGTTTCTATGTCGGCCCTGTGGCCCAGTTGCTTCTCGCTCGGGGTCTCCACGACCACGGGGACGCCGGCGGTGGCCGGGTGGGCCATCAGCTCGGCGAAGGCCGGCTCGCCGATGGTGCCCTTGCCGATGTTCTCGTGCCGGTCCCGGGTGGAACCGCACAGATCCTTGGAATCGTTGGCGTGCACCAGTCGCAGCCGGTCCGGCCCCACGGTGGCCGCCAGCGTGTCCAGGGTCGCGGTCATCCCGCCCTCGGCGGCCAGGTCATGGCCGGCCGCCCAGGCGTGGCAGGTGTCGAAGCAGACCCCGAGCATCGGATGCCGGTCCACCGCGTCGAGGTAGGGCCCCAGGTGCTCCACCCGGGAGGCGAGGGAACGGCCGCCACCGGCGCTCGGCTCGACCAGCAGCATCGGCCCGCCGGCCTCGGCGGCCCGGTCGAGCAGGGGCAGCAGCTCCCGGCGGACCTGCCGCATCGCCTCCTCGGCGTACCCCTCGTCGACCGAACTGCCGGCGTGGAACACCACCGCCTGCGCGCCGATCGCCGCACCCCGGCGCAGCGCGTGCGCCAGCGTCAGCGCCGATCGCTCGACGGTGGCCGGGGTGGGCGAGCCGAGGTTGACCAGCAGCGAGGCGTGGATGAACGCCGGGATGCCCCGCTCGGCGCAGCCCTCGCGGAACAGCGCGTCCTGCGCCGGGTCGCCGGGCGGCAGCGCCCAGCCCCGCGAGTTGGAGACGTAGACCTGCACGGCTGCGGCACCGGTGGCGTCGACGTAGGGCAGGGCAGCCTTGGCCAGCCCGCCCGAGGTCGGGGTGTGCGCGCCCACCGGCCGCGTGGAGATTGTCGGCATCAGAAGCACGTGATGACGACCGGGGTGCCCGGAGGCACCTGCGAATTCTCGCCGGGGGCCTGGATGCGAACCACCGCGTTCGGGTTGACGGCGACCGTCACCGGGAAACCCTGACTCTCCAGCACCTGCTTGGCCTGCTGGCAGGGCAGGTCGACAACCCGGGGCACCACGACCAGCGGCGGGCCCTTGCTGATCTCCAGCTTGACCTCGGTGCCCTTCTCCACGCCCGCGCCGTCGGCCGGGCTCTGCCCGAGGATCTCGTCCTTGGGCTTGTCGGAGTCCTTGAAACTCTCCACCGGCGTCAGGCCGAGCTGGCCCAGTTTGGTGCGTGCCTCGGTCAGGCTCTTGCCCACCAGGTTCGGCACCGTCACCGGTGCCCGGCCACGGCTCAGGATGAGCGTGATCTTCGTGCCCGGCTTGACCTCGGCGCCCACCTTCGGGGAGCTGTCCAGGACGACGCCGGCCGGCAGGGTGTCGTCATAGCGGGTGGCGCCCTTGGCGACCACCAGTTGCGCGTTGACCAGATCCGCCTCGGCCAGCTCGTACTCCTTGCCGATCACATCCGGCACCGGGAAGCGCTCCGGGCCCAGCGAGAGGGTCAGGGTGATCGTGCCGCCCTTGACGATCTTGCTGGACGAGGCGGGGCTCTGCCCCAGCACGCTGTCCTTCGGCGCCTTCTCGTCGAAGCGCGGCTCCCCGTACGCCAGGGTCAGGCCGGCGCGGTCGGCCTGGGCCTGCGCGTCGGTCTTGCTCAGGCTGACCAGCTGCGGGGCGGAGGTGTAGCGGCCGACGCCGAACCACCAGCCGCCCAGCGCGGCCACCAGGCCCAGCGCCACCACCACGACCGCGACAGCCAGACGACCCTGTGAGTTGCCCAGCACCGTGTTGCGCAGCTCGGTGAACCGCGCACCCAGGCCCTCGGCAGGCTCCGGTGCTGCTCGCCGGCGGCCCGGGCCCTGGCTGCCTCCCTCGGGCAGTCGCGCCCAGGTGGGCCGCTCCGCCGGGCGGATCGCGGCGACCATCATCGTCGGCTGGGAGACCGGCGGCTCGTCGGTGACCCGGCGCAGTACGGCGGTGCTGGTGCTGTTGACGTTGCCCAACTGGTCCCGGGCGACCTGAACCTCGGCCAGCAGCGCGCCGGCGTCGGCGGGCCGGGCGGACGGGTCACGCCGCGTGGCGCGCTGCACCACAGTGTCGAGCGCCGGCGGCAGGCCGGGCACCAGGGTCGAGGGCGCCGGCACGTCCCGGTCGACGTGCTGCCAGGCGACGTCCACCGGACGGTCCCCGTCGTACGGCACCCGACCGGTGAGCATTTCGAACAGGACGATGCCGGCAGAGTAGACGTCGGTACGCGGATCGGCCCGACCCTCGGTGACCAGCTCCGGGGCGACGTACGCCACGGTGGCCATCAGTTGGTTGCCCTGCTCGTCGTCGGCGCTGGCCTCGACCGCGCGGGCGAGCCCGAAGTCGGCCACCTTGACGACGCTGTCCACGAGGTTGGCGACGCCGCCGGTGGGCGCCTCGGCGACCAGGACGTTCTCGGGTTTGACGTCGCGGTGCACGAGGCCGGCCCGGTGCGCGGCGGCGATCGCGGCGAGCATCTGCTCGGCGATGGCCAGCGCCTCGTCCGGGTTGAGTCGGCGTCGCTCGGCCAGCACGTCGCGCAGCGTGCGGCCGCGGACGTACTCCATCACCAGGTACGGCAGGCCGGCGTGGGTGCCCTGGTCGTAGACCGCGACCACGTTCGGGTGGGTCAGCCGGGCGATGGTCTTCGCCTCGTCGGTGAACCGGGCCACGAAGTTGGCGACCCGGGCCCGCGCCTCGGGCGCCTGGGTCGGGTGAATGATCTTGACTGCGACGGTGCGCTCGAGGCGTTCGTCGGTGGCGGTGTATACGGTCGCCATTCCGCCACGGGCCACGCGACCGCGAATGCGGTAGCGCCCGTCGATCAGCGAGCCCAGCAACGTGTCGGCGACCTGTGTGTCCATCGGCAGGCAGTCTATGTGTCCAGAGGGTGGAAGTTGAACAGGATGCTACAGCCCGGGGACGTACCCGGTCCGTCCCGTCGTGACCGCCACCCCGGCGGCGGCCCTGAGCTGCTGCTCACCGGCGGTGCCCACCCTGCGGACGCGGACCGGTGGTGCGGGGTGCCGGTGGTCCGCGCCGACGGCGGCGTGGCAGGGTGATCGGGTGACCGAATCCGTACCCGACCCCGAGCTCGCCGGCCCCACCGACCCGGCCGACTGGCTCGCCCTGCCCGACGTCGCCGAGCGGCTCGACGTGTCGATCAGCAAGGTCCACCAGATGATCCGCGACCGGGAGCTGCTGGCGGTCCGCCGCGACGGCATCCGCCGGATCCCCGCCGACCTGGTGGCCAACGCGACAGTTCTGAAGCACCTGCCCGGCGTGCTCAACCTGCTGGCCGACAACGGCTACGACGACGAGGCGGCGCTGCGCTGGCTCTACGAGCGGGACGACACGCTTCCCGGCAACACGCCCGCCGCGGCCCTCTCCGGCGACCAGGCCCGCGAGGTCAAACGCCGCGCCCAAGCCCTCGGCTTCTAGCCCCCCCCCCCCCCCCCCCGCACCGGTGCTCCCGTGCGTCCCGGCCTGCGTTGATCATGAAGTTGTTGCCCGGCGGCGCGGCGTGTCGCGGCAATAACTTCATGATCAACGCAGTGAAGAGGGGGAGGGTGGGGGTGGGGAGGGGGTGGGGGCAGGGGGGGCGGGGCCGGGTGGGGGGTTAGTCGGCTCGGCGGGTTGCGGCTATGGCCAGGTCTACCAGGGCCTGGCGGGCTTCGGTGTCCAGGTCGACGGCGGACAGGGCGGCCAGGGCGGTGTCGGTGAGCGTCACGATGCGCTGTTCGGTGCGGGTCAGGGCCCCGCTCGCGTGGATCAGCTCACGCAAGCGGGCGACACCCTGCTCGTCCAGGTCCGGGTTGCCGAGCTGCCCGAGCAGCAGCTCCCGGCCCGCGTCGTCGGTGGCCTCCACGGCCGCCGCCACCAGATAGGTGCGCTTGCCCTCGCGCAGGTCGTCCCCGGCGGGCTTGCCGGTCTGCGCCGGGTCGCCGAAGACCCCCAGCACGTCGTCGCGGAGCTGGAACGCCTCGCCCAGCGGCAACCCGTACGCCGAGTAGGTCGTCCGGACGTCCTCGCCGGCGTCGGCCAGCGCGGCGCCGAGCAGCAGCGGGCGCTCGACGGTGTACTTCGCCGACTTGTACCGGGCGACCTTGCTGGCCCGTTCCACCGAGGTGTCCCCGGTGGCCTGGGTCAGCACGTCGAGGTACTGCCCGACGGTGACCTCGGTGCGCATCTCGTCGAAGACCGGCCGGGCCCGGGCCACGGCCCGCAGGTCCAGGCCGGCGGAGTGCAGCAACTCGTCCGACCACACCAGGCACAGATCCCCGAGCAGGATCGCGGCCGAGTCGCCGAACCCGTCCGGGTCGCCGCCCCAACCGGCCGCCCGGTGCCGGGAGGCGAACCGTCGGTGCACCGCCGGCTCGCCGCGGCGCGTGTCGGAACGGTCCATCAGGTCGTCGTGGATCAGGGCGCTGGCCTGCACGAACTCCAGCGCCGCGAGGGCCGTGAGGACTGGGTCGCCGTCCACCCCGCCGGCGCCCCGGAACCCCCAGTACGCGAACGCCGGGCGCAGGCGCTTGCCGCCACCGAGCACGAAGGCCTCGATCGCCTCCGCCACCGGGACGAGGGCCTCGTCCACCCGGGTCAACCGGGCCCGCTGGCCGGCCAGAAACTCGGTGAGCGCCCGGTCAACCCGCTCCCGCAGGCCGGCGCGGTCGACGGGGGACACAGGAGCAGCGTGGGTCACGCCACGACGCTAGCGGGTCGCCACGGCCCGCGCCCCACCGCCACGCGTACTCCCGGCGGCGCGGCCCGGGCCGGTGCGCCCGCCCGGCCGCGCACCGGCCGCGCCGTGTGGGCCCGATCCGCCGGCCGTGGGCGGGCCGGTCCGCCGGGCGTGCAGGGCCGCCTCGGCGAGGACCGCCGCCGGTACGTCCAGCACGACGCCAAGCCAGCTAAGCCAGAAACTGCCGGGTACGCGTCGCTGCCGTTCCCACCGGGACACCTCGTTCCGACTCAACGTCGGCACGCCTGCGGCGGCGCACAACTCGGCGGCGGCACGCTGCTGGCTCCACCCTCGGGCCCGTCGATGCCGGACCAGCAGCGGCCCGAGCTGGGTGCGGTGCGGCGGTGGGGACGAGGTCACGGGCCCTCCCGGCGGACGTCGACGCGGTGCCACCCCGCCCGCGCGACGGGCCGGGCGCACCTCGGTTGCGTGACCCCCAACGCCGGAACCGGGCCACCCCCGCCGCCCCTCCCGCGCTCCCCATTCCTACCCCGGGGGTACGACGACTTTTCCGCCGGGACCGGGCGGACACGAAGAACTTCTAGACGAGTAGCGACCTCGTGCACGATTGGCTGACGGTCGAGCCACCTCGTCATCGTGCGCGTGGGGTGGCTGGTAGCGCTCGGGGTCGCCGGGGCGTGTTCTCGTTCCGGGTGGTGTGTTGGTGGTTGGACAGTAGGCCGTGCGAGGTCGTCAGATCTTCTTGCTACCGGAGGCGGCTGTCCGCGTCCGGCTGACGTTGACGGGCAGGAACAGGTCGAGGATGTCGTCGAGTACGGCGACCAGCCCGCCGAGCATCAGGCCCGAGCACACCGCAACTGCCAATCCTTCGGGGGGCACCGGGCCCGTCCGCAGGGTGGCGGCGCCGAGCAGCGCGAGAGCCGCCAGGCCGACGTTCCGCACCACATGCCGGAGACCCAGCGGGCTGGTCGATCTGCCGAAGCACCGGCACGGCGTTCGCAAGCCACGAACCAGCACGAGCGCAATGCCCAATGCGAACACGGTCAACAACACGGCCGCCAACGCGAACCCGGTCGCCACGGTTGCCTGCCTGTGAGCCGCAAGCAGCACCCACACCCCGAACTCCGCCGCCACGACAGACAGCGCCGCCGGTCGGACCAAGCTGGGCGGCAACAAGCGCGTCCCGTCCAAGGACGCGAGGAAGCTCGGGAAGGCACGCCGCCCCGCCACCTTGCCGACCGATGAGGCGATAAACACGACACCGATCACGCACTGGGCGCCGACCGCGACGTAGTGCATTCTTCTTTCTCCGCTTCTCTCGCCCAGAAGGTGAACGATCAGGCTGATACCAGCATCGCTGCCAGGCAATGCCTTCACTAATTCACGAGGTATCCGTTGGCGCGCGGTCGACCAAGAAATAGCCGAAATACTGCAACACCGACCAGGAGTTCGCCAGGATAGTATCCAAAATGCCGCGAGTCGTAGCTCTGCGGGTTGTCTCCCAGCAACACGAGCTTTCCCCGAAGTACCGAAGTCTCGGTCACTGAGGCGAGCGGGGGGACTTTTTCGCGGGGTATAGGATCGCCGGGAACGGCTACGGCGCGTTTCACCATGTACCGGGCATCATTATTGGGGACCATGCCGTGCTCCAAGAACTGGTCGAGCGATCTCACGACGACGACATCCTGGGAGCGCACGCGTGGCAGCCGGGTCCGTCGTACCAGAATTCGGTCTCCGCTGCGGAACGTCGGCTCCATACTACTGCCGTCGACAGCAACCATTATCAAGCGTCGGCGTACCCACAGAGCCAGGACGAACGCTGCGCAACAACAACCAGCCAGTACATAGGTGGTACCCATCATTTGCTACTCTCGGCCGACGAAATCCGATCATCTTGGTAGCCGGCGGCCTGCATCCGAAAGAGCCGAGCGTAAACACTGCCGGCGGCCACCAGTTGATCGTGACTGCCGAGTTCGGAAACGACACCGTCGTTGAGAACGGCGATGAGATTAGCTTCCCGGACCGCATTGAGTCGGTGCGAGATGAGCAGGCTGGTCCGTTCGGCACGATACCGTCGCATCCTGTCGTGCACGTCGTGCTCAGCTTCCGGATCCAGCCCGGAGCTGGGCTCATCTAAGATCATGAGATCTCGATCCCCACGTAGAAATGCACGCGCCAGGGCCAATCTTTGCCACTGCCCGCCCGACAGCACAACACCGCTGTCCGTCTTTCCCTCTGCGCCTTCCTGGTTGAACATTCTGGTCAGAGACGTCTCGTAGCCCTGGGGAAGGTGTTCTATTTTGCTGTGAATTCCTGCTTGGACGGCGGCGTCTTGGATACGCGCACGGTCCGCTATCGCGGACAAGTCTCCTACGGCAATGTTGTCAGCGGCGCTGAAGTCGTAGCTCATGTAGTCCTGAAACACAGCACTGATGCGTTGCCGATAGTCGACGGGATCGAATTCTCGGATATCCACCCCGTCCCACAGGATTTTACCTCGGGTGGGATTGTATAGGCGGCAAATCAGCTTGACCAGTGTTGACTTGCCTGCTCCGTTCAGCCCGACCAGCCCCACGACCGTCCCACGCGGAATCACAAGGTTCACGCCGGCTAGAATCCACGGATGACTATCGCTGTATCTAAACCAGACATCGCGCAGCTCCAGCGCCTGACGCAGAGGGGGAGCCGGGACCGGATTCGCGGTCAGTATCAGATCCGGTTCACCGTGTGTAATATCGATGAATGGGCGGAGCAGCAGAATTTGTTCCCGCGCGCCCGCCATTCCGTGTACCAACGAGCCCATAGAGGTTTGCGTACTTGCGATCGCGGCGGCAAAAATTGACACGTCACCGATGCTCAGTTCCCCACGCGACGCGGCGAGTATCGCCCACACCAGACCACCGCCGGCTGTTGCGGCCGACAGGGTCTGCAGGCAGCTGTAAGTGAACAACTCCTTGCGGTCCATCGCACGCTCGGCAGTGTTGGCGGTCATTCGCTCTCGGAGCATCCTGCGACGCAGGAACCCGCCGATTCCGAACAACCGGGTTTCCTTGGCGGCGCGCGCATCGGTCAGTAAACTCGCGTAGAATGCCTCGTATCGCCGATGAGGCGAGATATCCCAGAGGACCTGCATTCTCTTTCGCGATAGTGAGAATTCCATGAGTAGAGCGGGTAGTACTGTCACAACGACGACGAGTGCAGCCGCTTCACTGACTACCACGAGGGCGCTGAAAAACCCGAGGAGCGTTATCAGCGCCTGGACGAGTCCGAAAACTGTCGCCACAGAATGGCTGGCCATGCTTGAACCTTGCTGCGCGAGCCGCAATCGATCCCGGAAATCGGCACTTTCAAATGGCCCTAGGCCGATAAACTTGTTGATCGCTTTATACAGGCGGTCCAACGCCAGCAGGCCGACTCGCCGTGCTATCTGCTTGGACAGATAAGAACTTGACTGCGGCACCACCGCGGCCATGACGCCCAAACACCCCAAGAGCACGGCCGGTACGAGGATCTGGCTGGCCTGTTCCGCACCGAGTCCGTCTAGGACCACTTTTGTGAGCCAGGCCATGCCGACCGGTATGACCGCTTCCACCACGGTGGTCGCACCGTACACCGCTGTATGGATCGGAGCTGCAGACAGGATGAGCCGGAACAGTTCGACGCCGCTGTGCCGTTGTGAAGCCATCGCTCGATTTCCCGACCTCATCCGGCAGATATCGCGGGTACACGTCGCTGCTGGAGCGCGCCAACGCCGATACCGCTTGAGGCCACCACTCCTTCAGCTCCCATAACAAAGATCATGGGGAAGGCGGTAACTCCAAATGCCTTCGTGATGGGCCCATCGAACTCTTCGATCACCACCCGGGCTACCGGGGCAAGCTCTTTTACGAACCCCGAATCCTCGGCTCCGTCGCCGGAAATGACACCAAAAAACTCTGCACTACCACCAGTCGAGCTGGCTGCGTACTCGACGAACTTTGGGAGCAGCTCGTCGCAGAATCCACAATTCAGCGAGAAGAAGGCGACGACTGTCTCAGCGGACAACAGGTCGCGCGAAACGGGTTCTCCAGCAATATCGACGGTAGCAAAGTCCTCAACCCTCGAACCAGCTGCGACAACATCGGTCGACCGCGTGGCTCCCAACTCCGCCAAGAGCTGAGTGTGCCCACGGAGGCGTCTGATCACACCAAATATGAGCACTAGATTTATCAAGAGTAGTGCGCTGAAAAAGCCGGTGGCAGCGTACAACATTGTTTCTCCTGTATCAGGCGACTGCGACGGAGGCGGGGTGTGTCACTGCTTTGAGTGGCACACCCCGCATTCCGGCAATTACCAGCCGATTTTGCACTGACCCGGGAAGCCGCAGGCAACCCCCGAAGAGTGGTGTAACGTCCACGGCGTCTTTTGTAGCCCGCTCGTGCAGTCGACCGTGCGCGTGTAGTAGTCGACCTGCCAACCGCCACTTGAGCAGCAGCGCTGCCTTTCCGTGCAGGTTCCAGTCGCAGTTGCCGTAATGGTTGGCACGAGCAAGGCGAGCGCCTTGTCTGCCATCTGGCTTAGCAACTTCATGCTTTTCTCCTTCCAGAATCGTGGATCAATGCCGTGCCCCAACGATGCCATTGGTCAGCTAAGTTCGGAAGACGTTCGAACGAGGCCGAACGAGGCCGAACGAGGCCGAACGAGCTCGAATGAGGCCGAACACTGCGTCTCTCTCAGAAGGTTTACGAGTTTGGTGTTATAAGTCCTAATTCAGGACAGGGTTGGGGCTGCGGCGAAGGGCGCTGGTCATCCGCTTGGCTGGCCGCCGTGTCGATGTGCTGTTGAGCGGTATACCTCAGAGGTATGAATATGACTCTGAGGTATACCGCCGTCGACCGCATCCGCTCCCATGGAGGTGACCAAGGGTCACCGCCGGTGGTTTTGCTGAGGGGGCTTCCTTGCGTCCGGAGTAACTAACGGGAGCGCCCTTGATCGGTTGTCCCTCTCCAGAGCGCCGTCAGCTCAGGGCGTCAGTCTTGACAACTGCAACGAAAGTTCGCCAGGTGTCCGGAGTGAAGGCCAGGGCCGGATCAGCGACGTCCCTGCTGTCTCGCACGCCGACGACACCAGAGATGTCGTCGGCAACCTGCACGCAGTTGCCCGAATCGCTACTTCTGGTGCTCTTGCGCCAGGTAGCGCCAGTCAGATCAGCCACGGTGCCTCTCCTTGATTTCTTGCAGCAGATCCTCGGGGTAGTGGCGGACTGGATCACCTATGACGGGTGGGTCTGGATTGAGGGGTACGTGCGCCACGAGGCGCTATTCGATCGAGTGGAGGTGGGAGACCTGCACCGATGTCCTGTCGTGGTAGGGCATCGAAGCTGAGGGCAGTCTGATCCTCGGGAATGCGGGGATTGGGCGGGAAGCAGCCCTGACAAAGCCGGAACGGGCTGGGACTGCCAGACGGTTCGGGTTCGGCAAGCGAGACGCGAAGGTGTACGTAAAGAAACCGGCGGTAAAGCTCCTTAAGTGAATACGCCGACTCAAATCTGGTGGATAGGGGTCGGTCAGCGGTCAGGCTCCTTTGATGTGTAGCTGTTGAAGGAGTCACCCGGGTGGGTTCGTAACCGCTCAGCCGGGTGGGCGCGGGGAAAGTCCACGGCGTACCCGCGTCGAGGGCCGCAGGGGCAGAGTCGGGCGCCTCACGCGTCAATCGATCGGTAGTGAACGTGGGAACCATCTGGTGTGGACCCGCCGCTTTCACGGCCAGTGGGGGTGGAGATGGGGGGGCTCGTTGCCGGCCGGGGCATCAGATGGGGCGGAGTCCGCGTAGTAGTCCGACGTCGGGAAAGCCGGAGAGCCGGATGCTCGGAAACGGGCACGTCCGGTTCGGGAGGCGGCATGGGGAAACGGGCCGGCCGGAAGACCGATACCGCGCCCCATGCCGACCTCACCGGCTAGACAAGAAGGGTGATGCCGTGGAAAGGCGGCAGATCTTCGTCCAGTCGGCAGGCGCGCAGGTCGTCACGGCGGCGGTAGGCGACGGAAGGGTCAGGCGTCCACAACGACGATGACGCAGTTGGGTCGGTTCAGGTGAGGTCGATCCAATAGTTCAAATCCACCAGAGCCTCAACCTCATCCGGCGTCGGCACCCTCCATCGCGGTCGCTCGCGGATGCCAGTGACGGTATGCCCGAGGCTGTATAGCTGTGAGGGCCGGTTTCATAGTTGATCTGCACATCCGCAAGACGTGCCCATGCTGCCCGCAGGATGGCTGTCCCAAGCTCAGAGCCGCTGGCCTGGCCCTGAAGCTCTGGCGAGCAAGGAAGCAGCCATGAAGGCCGGTGACGTCCTGCGGCTCGATCGGAAGGTCAGCGTTCAGTTCATGATCCCGATAACCGTTCGGGTCATCAGAAGGCTTGAGCAGAGGTGACGCCATCGCCAGACGTTCGCTGTTTATCCGACCCCAAGTGTGTGGAGTCCCCGCCGACGGCCTGGCCGCGCCGCAGGGCCGGGATCGACCGACTCGTCCACGACGGTGGGAAGCTCCTGGGGTCCGGTGCCTCCGCCCGCTAGAGTCGGGGCGTGGCGCTCGGTCTTCCCTCGGTACTCCCCAATCCGCAGCCGGCGATCGGGGCGCTCATCCGTGACTGCCAGCCGACGTTCTCGTTCGAGTTCTTTCCGCCCAAGACCGAGGCGGGGGAGCGGCTGCTCTGGCAGGCGATCCGCGAGCTGGAGTCGCTGCGCCCCTCGTTCGTGTCGATCACCTACGGCGCGGGCGGCTCGACCAGGGACACGACAGTGGCGGTGACCGAGCGGATCGCCACCGACACCACCCTGCTGCCGATGGCCCACCTGACCGCCGTCAACCACTCCGTGGCCGAGCTGCGGCACGTTGTCGGCCGGCTCGCCGGGGTCGGGGTCCGCAACGTGCTGGCCGTGCGCGGCGACCCGCCGGGCAACCCGGGCGGCGAGTGGGTCCGGCATCCCGAGGGCGTCGACTACGCCGAGGACCTGGTCCGGCTGGTCCGTGACTCCGGTGACTTCAGCGTCGGCGTGGCGGCCTTCCCGTACAAGCACCCCCGCTCACCCGACGTGGCCAGCGACACCGCCCAGTTCGTCCGCAAGTGCCGGGCCGGCGCCGAGTTCGCGATCACCCAGATGTTCTTCGAGGCCGACGACTACCTGCGCCTGCGTGACCGGGTGGCCGCCGCCGGCTGCGCCACCCCGATCCTGGCGGGGGTGATGCCGGTGACCCAGATCGGCACCATCGAGCGGTCCGTGCAGCTCTCCGGCGCGCCGTTCCCGCCGGCGCTGGCGGCACGCTTCGAGCGGGTGGCCGACGACCCGGAGGCGGTGCGTCGGCTCGGCATCGAGCAGGCCAGCGAGATGTGCCGCCGGCTGCTGGACGAGGGCGTACCGGGAATCCACTTCATCACCCTCAACCGGTCCACCGCCACCCGGGAGGTCTGGCAGAACCTCAGGGCCGGCGCGCGGGTGTGAACGCGGAGTCGGCGACACCTGATGCCCGGCACGACGGTTGATCCCCAGGTGGGCACACAGCTGAACTGGGACCAGTACGCCACGGCGTGGGCGCGGCTGCACGGCGGGTTCGACCCGCGGGTCGCCGCGCCGGTCGTACGCGCCTGGCTGCGGTTCGCCTACCACGTCGGGTACGTGCTGGGCCGGCTGCGGGTCGGCCCCACCCCGGTCACCGCTGCCGGGGTGCTGCTCTGCTTCTGCGTACCGCTGCTGGCGACCCGGCCGGACGACGGCCCGTTCCTCGGCGCGCTGTTCGTGCTGCTCGCCGCCGTGGCCGACAGCGTGGACGGCGCCGTGGCGGTCGCCACCGGCCGCACCACCCGGCTCGGCTACGTCTACGACTCGCTGGCGGACCGGCTCGGCGAGGTGGCGTGGCTGCTGGCGTTCTGGCTGGTCGGCGCGCCGGGCGCGCTTGTCGTCGCGGCCGGTGCGCTGTCCTGGCTGCACGAGTACGTCCGGGCCCGCGCGGTCTCGGCCGGGATGCGGGAGATCGGCGCGGTGACCGTCGGCGAACGTCCCACCCGGGTCTCGGTCGCGCTGGCGGGCCTGGTGGTCGCCGGGCTGGCCGGTCTGATCGAGCCGGACCTGGCCGCCGGCACCATCACCATGGCGACCGCGGTCTGGGTGCTGCTCGCCGGCTTCGGGCTGGGGCAGTTGCTGTCCACCGTCCGCCGCGCGCTGCTCGACGCGGGCTGAGCGACCGGGCCGGCTGAGCGACCACGCCGGCCGGGCGACCAAGCCGGACTACCAGGCGGGACCGATCTCGTCGGCGACGATCTGCGCGGAGAGGGTGACCATCGGCAGGCCACCGCCGGGGTGGCTGGAGCCGCCCACCAGCCACAGCCCGTGCGCCGGGCCCCGGTTGGCCGGGCGGAGCAGACCGCCGGCGGTGCCGTAGATCGTGCCGCCCGGCGCCCCGGTCGCGGCGTCCAGGTCGGCTGGGGTGCGCACCTCGCGGAACAGCAGCCGGTCCCGGACGTCCACGCCGCGTTCGGCCAGCACGTCCAGGATGCGGTCGGCGTACGCGTCGGCCAACCCGGGACGTCGCCAGTCGACCGCGCCACCGGCGGTGCCCTGCCGGGCGGCGTTGACCAGCACGAACCACGCCTCGTGCCCGGCCGGGCGGACCATCGGGTCGTCGGCCACGGTGACGAACACCGTCGGGTCGACCGCCGGCCGGGCCCGTACGCCCCGACCCGGATCGCCGAAGACCGCGTCGAACTCCGCGTCGTAGTCGCGCGGGAAGAACACGTTGTGGTGGGCCAGTCCGGTGCTGCCGGACACGCCGAGCAGCAGCACGAAACCGGCGAGGCTGCGGTCGGTCAGCGCGGCCAGTCGGCGCGGGTGCGGCAGCAGGTCGCGGTAGACGGTGAGGGCGTCGGTGTTGGCCACCACCACGTCGGCGGGGACCGGCGCGGCGACGCCCGCGAGGCGTACCCCGTGCACCCGTCCGCCGGTCGCGTCGATCCGGGTGACCCGGGTGTCGGTCTGCACGACCACGCCGAGGTCCAGACAGCGGGTCAACAGCGCGTCGGCGAGCGTGCCCAGCCCGCCGCGCAGGTACCAGCCGCCGAAGGCCAGCTCGGCGTAGGGGACCGCGACCAGCGCCGCCGGCGCCCGGCGTGGGTCGGCGCCGGTGTAGGTGGCGTACCGGTCCAGCAGCATCCGCAGCCGCGGGTCGGACAGGTGGCCGCGGCCCAGGCCGCGCAGGGTGCGGCCCGGAGCGATGGCGGCCAGGTCGCCGATCCGCCAGGCCAGCGACGCGAGGTCGCGGGGGGAGTCGACGGTACGGCGCAGGATGTCCCGCGAGGAGGCCTCCCACACCCGTGCGGCCCGGCGCCACAGCCGTTGCCAGTCGGCCGCAGCCCGGTCACCGAAGGCGGCCCCGATGCGCGCGGCGAACTCCACCGGGTCGGCGCACGAGTCGAGGGTCGGGCCGCCACCGGGAAAGACGTGCCGGACGATCGGGTCCAGCGGGACCAGGTCCAGGTACTCGTCGAGCTTCGCCCCGGTCGACTCGAACAGGTCGTGGAACACCTCGGGGAGGGTGAGCAGGCTCGGCCCGGTGTCGAAGTGGAACGCCCCGGCGGGGGTGTCGTGCGCGTACCGGCCGAGCTTGCCACCGACCGCGTCGGCGGCCTCGAAGACGGTCACCTGGTGCCCGGTGGCGGCCAGCCGGGCGGCGGTGGCGAGGCCACCCACCCCGGCGCCGACGACCACGATCCGCGCCATGCCGTGCCCTCCCTAACTGACCGGGCGGCCCCGCCAGGTGAGGCGGAGTCGCTTCCGCAGATGGTACGACCGCAGGGTCAACCAACCGAGGACCACGACCGACACGGGGTGTGCGAGCGCGTCGGGCCACCACCGACCCCCGGTCGCGCGGGCGGTGAGCGCCCGCCCGGCCACCCCCAGCAGGTATGCGATGAGCGCAACCATCGACACCCGGGGAGC
Source organism: Micromonospora sp. NPDC049102 (assembly GCF_043197485.1). Lineage (NCBI taxonomy): Bacteria > Bacillati > Actinomycetota > Actinomycetes > Micromonosporales > Micromonosporaceae > Micromonospora > Micromonospora sp. NPDC049102. The sequence goes on from NZ_JBICTE010000006.1 coordinate 146,111, forward strand.
TGTCCCGGCGAACCCCAGCGCGACCAGCGGCGGAGCGGTGTAGAGCAGCAGCAGCGCCGTCACCACGGCCGCCGCCGCGCTCGGGTGCCCGAACGACGCCCACAGCGACTTCGAGTACCCGTCGCGCAGTTGCGGCCAGTCGTCGTACATCCGGCAGGTCGCCAGCCGGGAGCCGTCGGCCAGGGCGATCCGGCCCCCGGCCCGCTTGACCGCCCGGGCCAGCTCGACGTCCTCCAGGACCTTGTCGGCGACCGCGGCGTGCCCGCCGGCGGCGGTGTAGCCGGCCCGGTCCACCACCAGGAACTGCCCGCCCGCCGCGGCCAGTGACGGCCGCGGCGAGCGCTCCATCGCCCGCAGCGGCAGGAAGGTCAGCCAGAGCCACTGCAACAACGGCTGGACCAACCGGTCGGCCGCCGTCGCCACCACGATCCGGGGGTACGGCGACAGCAGCGTCACCCGGGCGGCGCGCAGCTCGGTGACGGCCGCCGCCACGGCGTGCGGGGCGAGCACCACGTCGGCGTCGACGAAGACCAGCGCGGTGGCGTCCGGGTCGGACCGGGTGGCGAGCTGCCAGCAGGCGTGCGGTTTGCCCAACCAGCCCGGCGGCGGGGTCACCCCGCTGAGCAGGGTCACCCGGGGGTCGTCGCCGGCCACCGCGCGGACCACGTCGGCGGTGCCGTCGGTGGACCCGTCGTCCAGGACCACGACGCGCAGCCCGGGCACACCCCGCTGGGCGAGCAGGGCGTGCAGGCAGGGCGTGACGCGGGTGGCCTCGTCGCGCAGCGGCAGCAGGACGGCCACCGACTCGCCGACCTCGTCCGGCCGGTCGGTGGGCCGGCGCAGCCAGCGGGCGGCGTTGACCCAGGTGTGCGCGGTCAACGCGGCGACGGCGACCAGCAGGGCGTACAGGACGGTCATCGGGTCGCGTCGACGCCGGTACGGTCCGGCTGGTGGTCCTCGCGGCGGGTCTCGCCAGCCCGGCGGGCGCGCAACAGGGCCACCGTCAGCGGCACGGCGGTGACCGCCATGCCGGCCGCGCCCCAGAGCGCCGACGCGGGCAGGTCCAGGAAGACCGCGTGGGCCAGGATGCTGGAGAAGTACGTCCACAGGTAGAGCGCGACCATCGGGTGGTCCCGTCGGTCGGTGCGCTCGGCGGCCGGGCCGGCCAGCGGTCGCAGCGCGCTCATCAGCAGCACCGCGAAGAGCAGCCAGCCCAGGTAGTTGCTGACCGGGATGCCCGTCAGGCCGGGCAGCGCGGGGGTGGCGTCGCGCCACACCCAGTAGCCCTCGGCGACCATCTGCGGGTCGAGGAAGAGGTCCCAGGCGGCCAGCCCCAGCGCGGCCAGCGCGATCCTGCCCACCCACCGCCCGGCCGTCGTGCCACCAGCTGTCGTGTCGCCGCCGGTCAGGCGGACCGCGGCCAGCCAGGCCGGCCAGGCCATCCAGGTCCAGGCCAGCGGGATGATCAGCGGTACGCCGGCCAGCTTGGGGCCCAGCTCGCCCGAGTAGTCGTAGCTGCCGAACGGCACACCGGTGGCCACCCCGATCGCCTCGATCGCGAACCCACCGCCGGTGGCCACCGCGACCAGCGCCGCCGCCACCCGAGGGCCCCGGCTGAGCAGAGCGTGGCCGACCGAGAGCAGCCAGCCGAGCACGACGGTGGCCACGGTCAGGCCGGCCCGGGTCGCGCCGGTGGTCAGCGGGTAGCAGATCTGGGCGAACACCAGGACGCCGAGCAGCGTCCAGGAGATCCGCCGGGTCATGACGCCGGGGGCTCGAGCGGCAGATCCCGACCGAGTACGCCGAAGGGCCGCTCGTCGCCGGGGAAGTGGAAGTCGCGCAGCACGTCGACGAAACCGAAGCGTCGGTACAGTCGCCAGGCCCGCGAGGTCTGCTCCTCGGCCTCCGGCGTGGACAGCAGCGTGGTGTCGCCCTCGGCCATCGTGAGCAGCGCCCGCAACTGGCCGGCGCCCAGGCCGTGCCCCTGCGCCGGCGGGCGTACGTGCAGCTCCACCACCTCGAAGCAGTGGGTGAGCCAGCGCTTGCGGGTCGGGCCGTCCAGCGCCCGGTGCACCTGGTCGTGCCACCACTGGCCGGAGCTGCCCAGATAGCCGTACCCGAAGCCAGCGAGGTGACCCTCGCTGGTCAGGCTGGCCACGGCCCGGAAACCGGGCCGGCGGACGTGGGTGGCGATGTAGCCGCGCCGGGCCTCCAGCAGGTCGGTGCGGTATCCCATCGCCTCGCCGTAGACGGCGACCACGTCGTCCAGCCGTCGGACGAGATCGTCCGGCGTCCAGCGCACCAACCTCATGCCCGTCCACCCTTCACTGTCGCCTGGTCACCGTCGGCGGCCCACCCGAGGACCGTCCGGTCGCCGACCACGTCGCGTACCTCGAACCGGGCGAACAGCTCCTCGGCGTACCAGCCCGCGGTGGGGGTTCGCATGATCGCCGCCCGATGCTCCGGGTGACGGTACGCGAACGCCACCAGGTCCGTCGGGTCGCGCCACACACTCACCGTGCCCTGCCATCCCAGCGGGGCCTCACCGACGCCGAAACGGGCCAGCAACCCGGGCGCGTCGCGCAGGGCGGCGGCCACCGGCGGGATCGCCCGCCAGAAGGTGGCCGCCCGGCGGGCCCGTAACCGGGCGCGGGTCAACGCCAGCACCGGACCGGTCACCCGACCACCCGGCGGTTCGCCGAACGGTCGCTGACCGGACCACTCGCCCCGGCTGCTCAGCGGACGCAGGTCGACCCGGGCCTGGGCGTGGGCGATCCGTGCCCAGGCCCGCCCGACCGGCGAGTCGTCGAAGCTGGCCGCCGCGGCGGGGGAGTCCCAGACGGTCAGCGCCGCCCACCGGGTCAGGTCGGCGTCACCCGGCCCGAAGCCGGTGCCGGTCCCGGTGCCCAGCAGCTTGCCGAACCGTACGCCCGGCAGGGCGCGCAGCCGGCGCGGGTCCACCGCCATCCGGGTCAGCGCCCGGGGCAGCGCGCTCCGGGCGGTCCGCCACACGTGCAGGGTGACCAGCTCCGGTACGGCGCTGCTGTGCCGCTCGCTCCGCTCGCTCACGCCACCTCGGCCGGGGTGCCGGCGGTGACGCGTAGCAGTTCGGCGTAGGTGGTCGGGAAGACCGCCTGCGGCACGCCGCCCGCCGCCCAGATCTGCGGGTACGCCGCCAGCGCCGTGTCCACCAGGGTGCGCAGCGCCCGCGGGTGCCCGAGCGGGGCGACCCCGCCGATCGGCTGGCCGGTGTGCTCGCGGACGAACTCCGGGGTGGCCCGGCGCAGCCGGGTGACGCCGATGGAGGCCGCCAGACCGGCGGTGTCCACCCGGTGCGCGCCGGAGGTGAGCACGAGCAGCGGCGCGTCGTCCACGTCGAAGATCAGTGAGTTGGCGATCTGGCCCACCTCGACACCGAGCGCCTCGGCGGCGGCTGCCGCGGTGTGCACCGCGTCGGGCAGGAGGCGGACCGTGCTGGGCTGGCCGAGGTCGTCGAGCGCGCCGGCGCCGTCGAGCGCGTCCTGCACCGCCCGTACGTTCGGGTGTGGCTGCATCCCGTCATTCTTCCCGGTCCGCGTGTGCCGCTTCACCCCGGCACACGTCACAGCGAGTCCTGGCGCGTCACACGTTGCATTTTCGTCGGAGGGGAGGTGTACTGTCAGCAGCAGTTAGAACGAGTGTTCGATTGCCTCGAACGCTCGTTCCAACCAGCCGGAGCGCGGCGTTTCGCGGCGCCAGCTTCGAGCGGTGCGGCTCCGCGGGCCGCACCTGGGTTTCCGGGCAGTCGCGAGCCCGGTCCCATCAGGCAGGAGCGTCGCCCGCCGCCCACGACCCCCGGGCGGCGGGCGACGAACCCGCCGGTACGCCGGCCGGGTGCGGTGTGGGGAAGCATCCACACCCGGCCGGCCACCCCCGGTGCGTCTTCCTCCGCACCACCCGACCTCGGCGTCTCGCCGGCGGCACCACCGCCCCGGCTCACGCCCCGGCCATGTGGAGGAGACAGTCCATGCCGACCAACCCGGCTCAGGCACCGACGGTGCCGGCGCACGTGCTGCCGCACCGCACCCCTGCCCAGCTCCTCACCCTGGCCCGCCGCGGGCTGGTCGAGGCCGGCCAGACCCGACCCGACGGCCTGCGTTACGCGGCCGCCCACCTGGCGGCGCTGCGCGCGGCGGCCGCCCTGCTCGCCGCCCGGGCCCGCCCCGCCCCGAGCCGGCGCAACCGGATCACCAGCGTCTGGGTCCTGCTCTGCGCCGTCGCCCCCGAGCTCGACGAGTGGGCCCGTTTCTTCGCCGCCGGGGCCAGCAAGCGCGCCGCCGCCGAGGCCGGCATTCCCCGGGTGGTCAGCGCCCGGGAGGCCGACGATCTGCTCCGCGCCGCCGAACAGTTCGTCACGGTGGTGGAGACCGCGCTCGGCGTGGCCCACCAACCGGCCCTGGACGGCCTCGCGGCGTGAGACAGCCGTGACGCCGGCCGCCTGGAAGGGAAGCCGGGCGGCTGGCGTCACGGTGCGTCGGTCCTGATCTGTTCCACAGCAACGACGGGGGGTTGGTCCCATGGCGGGCCGCATGGTGGTCGGTTCCGCCGCGCTGGCCGATCTGGTACGCCCGGCGAGCGCACCCGATCCGGTCGGCGGGCACCGCGTGCTGCCGGTAGCGCCCGAACTGACCGGCCTGTTGCCCAACCGGGGCCTACGCCGGGGCAGCACGATCGCGGTCGCCACCGGTCAGCCCCGACGCAGTGGGGGCACCTCGCTGGTGCTCGCCCTGCTGGCCGAGGCGTCCCGGGCCGGTTCGTGGTGTGCCGTGGTCGGAGTGCCGACGTTCGGCGTGGGCGCGGCAGCCGAGCTGGGCATCTCCCTGGACCGGCTGGCCCTGGTGCCGAATCCGGGTCCCGAGTGGGCCACGGTGGTCGCCGCGCTGATCGACGGGGTGGACGTCGTGGTCACCGCCGTACCGGCCGCGGTCTCCGCCTCGGTCGCCACCCGGCTGGCCGCCCGGGCCCGGCAGCGCGGCAGCGTGCTCGTTCCGTACGGCCGCTGGGACGGCGCGGACGTGACGTTGCAGGTGGTCCGCGGGGTCTGGGAAGGGCTCGGCCAGGGCCGGGGGCGGCTACGTCGCCGGGAGGTCACCGTGTCGGCGCGCGGGCGTGGAGCAGCCGCTCGTCCCAAGGAGATCAAGGTCTGGCTTCCCGGCGTCGAGCTCACCCGCGTCATCCCCCGGACGGTGCGGTCGAGCGTGGGCCGACCGTCCGTGCCGCTCGCCCTGGTCGGGTCGGGGTGACCGGCTCGCCGACCCGGACCCTGCTGCTGTGGTGCCCGGACTGGCCGGTGCTCGCCGCCGAGATCGTCGACGGGGTTCCGGCCACCGGTCCGGTCGCCGTGCTGCACGCCAACCGGGTGATCGCCTGCTCCGAGCGGGCCCGCGCCGACGGCGTACGCCGAGGGCTGCGCAAGCGGGAGGCGCAGGGCCGTTGCCCGCAGCTCACCGTCGTGGAGTACGACCCGGCCCGGGACGCCCGGGCGTTCGAGCCGGTGGTCGCCGCGCTGGAGGAACTGGTCGCCGGCGTCGAGGTGGTCCGTCCGGGGGCCTGTGCGGTTGCCGCCCGGGGCCCGAGTCGCTATCTCGGCGGCGAGGAGGTAGCCGCCGAACGACTCATCGAGCACGTCGCCCAGTCGTGTCTGGTGGAGAGCCAGGTGGGCATCGCCGACGGGGTGTTCGCCGCAGGGCTGGCCGCCCGCGCCGGCCAGGTGGTGCCGCCGGATGGGACACCGGCGTTCCTGGCCGGGATGCCGGTCGAGGCGCTCGGTCGGTCCGCGCTGGCTGACCTGCTGCGCCGGCTGGGGGTGCGGACCCTCGGTGAGTTCGCCGCGCTACCGGCCGGCGACGTGCTGGCCCGATTCGGGCTCGACGGCGCGCTGGCCCACCGCCTCGCCGCCGGCCGGGACCACCGGCCGCTCGCCGTCCGGCAGCCGCCGGCGGACCTGACGGTGACCTCCGGGTACGACGAGCCGATCGACCGGGTCGACGCGGCGGCGTTCGCCGCCCGGGCCCTGGCCGAGCAGTTGCACGACCGGCTCGCCGGGCACGGGCTGGCCTGCACCCGGCTCGGCATCGAGGCGGTCACCGAGCACGGGCAGGAACTGCACCGGGTGTGGCGGCACGACGGTCTGCTCACCGCCGCCGCCATCGCCGATCGGGTGCGCTGGCAGCTCGACGGCTGGCTCTCCGGCAGCAACGGCCGCGCCGGTGCCCGACCGGCCCGCCCGACGGCCGGCATCATCCGACTGCGGCTGATCCCGGACGGGGTGATCGCCCAGGGTGGCCTGCAGACCGGTCTCTGGGGGGAGACCGGCGAGGAACGGGAGCGGGCGCACCGGGCATTGAGCCGGGTACAGGGCATCCTCGGTCCGGAAGCGGTGGTCACGGCGGTACTCGGTGGTGGACGTTCCCCGGCCGACCAGGTGCGACTCGTGCCGTGGGGCGACGAGCGCCTCCCCGGCCGCCCCGACGTGCCGCCGTGGCCGGGTCGGTTGCCGCCGCCCGCGCCGGCCGTGGTGCTGCCCAGCCCACTCGCCGCGACCGTGCACGACGCCGACGGCGAGCCGGTGGTGATCAGCGCACGGTTGGCGGTGAGCGCCCCGCCGGCCCGGCTGGTCGTCGGTATCGGCCAGCCGGCGGAGATCGTGGGTTGGGCCGGGCCATGGCCGGTGGACGAGCGCTGGTGGGCGCCGACCGAGGCCCGCCGCCGAGCCCGGTTCCAGGTCAGCCTCGCCGACGGTGCCGCTCTGCTGCTCGCCGTGGAGGCCGGGCAGTGGCTGGTGGAGGCGATCTATGACTGAGCCGGGCCGGTCCATGACCGGCGTCGGTGGGACCGGCGTCGGTGGGGGAGCGGATCTCCCGATGAGCGTGATGACTCAGAGGCATCAATATGCCTGTGAGTCATCACGCTCATCGCACCCATCGCCGCCGGCGGTGCGGTCGCTGTCGTGCTCGGTCAGCGCGGTCGGAGCGGTTGGATGAGCTTCCACAACCCGAAGATGCCCTGGTCGGAGCTGGAACGCGTGCTCTCCGGCCGGGCCGGCGGCACCCGAGCTGACGGCAGTCGAGGAGGCAGAGGCGAGCGGCACCTGCACGTTGTCGACCCGCTCGTCGTGGACGCCGACGGCGGTGACTCCCCGGCCTGGAGCCGCCACCGCGAGCGGTACCAGCCGCCGGAGCTGGCCCGTCCCGACGGCGTGGTGCCCTACGCGGAGCTGCACGCGCACACCAACTTCAGCTTCCTCGACGGTGCCAGCCACCCGGAGGAGTTGGCCGAGGAGGCGGCCCGGCTGGGACTCACCGCGCTCGCCGTCACCGACCACGACGGCTTCTACGGGGTGGTCCGCTTCGCCGAGGCGGCCCGTACGTTGGGTCTGCCGACCATCTTCGGCGCGGAGCTGTCCCTCGGACTGCCCGGCCCGCAGAACGGTGAACCCGACCCGCACGGCGCGCACCTGCTGGTGCTGGCGCACGGCCACGAGGGGTACGCCCGGCTGGCCACCACCATCGCCCGCGCCCAGCTACGCGGAGGGGAGAAGGGCCGCCCGGTCTACGGGGACCTGGAGGAGGTCGCCGCCGAGCTGCGTGACCACGTGCTGGTGCTGACCGGCTGCCGCAAGGGGCACGTGCCGGGTGCGCTGCTCACCGAGGGAGTGGACGCGGCGGCCCGCGAGCTGGACCGGCTGACCGCGCTCTTCGGCGCGGAGACGGTGGCCGTGGAGCTGACCGATCACGGGCATCCCGTCGACGCCGACCGCAACGACGCGCTCGCCGAGCTGGCCGCCGCCGCTGGGTTACCGACGGTGGCCAGCAACAACGTGCACTACGCCAGCCCCGGCCGGCGTCGGCTGGCGACCACTGTCGCCGCGGTACGGGCCCGACGCAGCCTGGACGAGATCGACGGCTGGCTGCCCGCCGCGGCCACCGCCCACCTGCGCAGCGGCGCGGAGATGGCGGCCCGGTTCGCCGCGTACCCGGGTGCGGTGGCCCGGGCCGCCGAGTTCGGTGCCGAGCTGGCCTTCGACCTGCAACTGGTCGCGCCGCAGCTACCGGCGTACCCGGTGCCGCCGGGGCACACCGAGATGAGCTGGCTGCGCAAGCTGACCGCCGACGGGGCGCGGGAGCGCTACGGGCCGCCGCAGGCGCACCCGACGGCGTACGCGCAGCTCGAGCACGAGCTCAACATGATCGAGGAGCTGGGCTTCCCCGGCTATTTCCTGGTGGTCTACGACATCGTCACGTTCTGCCGCGAGCAGGACATCTACTGCCAGGGTCGGGGTTCGGCGGCCAACTCGGCGGTCTGCTACGCGCTGCGGATCACCAACGTGGACGCCGTCCGGCACCGGCTGCTCTTCGAGCGGTTCCTCGCTCCGGAGCGGGACGGCCCTCCGGACATCGACGTGGACATCGAGTCCGACCGGCGGGAGGAGGTGATCCAGCACGTCTACACCCGGTACGGCCGGGAGCACGCCGCGCAGGTCGCCAACGTCATCTCCTACCGGCCCCGGTCGGCGGTGCGGGACGTGGCCAAGGCGTTCGGCTTCTCACCCGGTCAGCAGGACGCGTGGAGCAAACAGATCGACAGGTGGGGTTCGGTCGCCACGGTCGACGTCGAGGGCATCCCGGAGCAGGTGGTGGAGTACGCCAACGAGCTGCAGACGTTCCCCCGGCACCTGGGCATCCACTCCGGGGGGATGGTGATCTGCGACCGGCCGGTGATCGAGGTCTGCCCGGTGGAGTGGGGGCGGATGCCCGGGCGCAGCGTGCTCCAGTGGGACAAGGACGACTGCGCCGCCGTGGGCCTGGTGAAGTTCGACCTGCTCGGCCTCGGCATGCTCTCCGCGCTGCACTACGGCTACGACATGATCGGCATGAGTCTGGACCTCGGCGACATGACGCTGGACGACCCGGAGGTCTACGACATGCTCTGCCGGGCGGACTCGGTCGGGGTGTTCCAGGTGGAGAGCCGCGCCCAGATGGCCACCCTGCCCCGGCTCAAGCCCCGCGAGTTCTACGACCTGGTGGTCGAGGTGGCGTTGATCCGTCCCGGCCCGATCCAGGGCGGTTCGGTGCACCCCTTCATTCGGCGTAAGAACGGCCAGGAGCCGGTGACCTTCGCGCACCCGTTGATGCGCAACGCGCTGGAGAAGACCCTGGGCGTGCCGCTGTTCCAGGAGCAGTTGATGCAGCTCGCCATCGACCTGGCCGGTTTCGACGCGGCCGAGGCCGATCAGCTGCGCCGGGCGATGGGCGCCAAACGGTCGGTCGAGCGGATGACCCGCATCGCCGACCGGCTCTACGCCGGGATGGCCGAGCGGGGCATCACCGGAGAGTTGGCCGACGACGTCTACCGCAAGCTCACCGCGTTCGCCAGCTACGGCTTTCCGGAGAGCCACGCGATGAGCTTCGCCTACCTGGTGTACGCCAGTTCGTGGCTCAAGCGCTACCACCCGGCGCCGTTCCTGGCGGCGCTGCTCAACGCCCAACCGATGGGCTTCTACTCACCGCAGACCCTTGTCGACGACGCCCGCCGGCACGGGGTGGAGGTCCGCCGGCCGGACATCAACGCCAGCGGGGCCCTGGCGGTGCTGGAGTCCACCCCGGACACCCGGTGGGGCAGCGGGCCGGGCGAGCCGCCGCACGCCTGGGGGCTGGGCGGTCCGGCCGTCCGGCTGGGGCTGTCCAGCGTGCGTACCCTCGGCGCCGACGTGGCCGAGCGGATCGAGGCCGAGCGGGCGGCCGGCGGGTCGTACCGTGACATGCCTGATCTGGCCCGGCGGGTCGGTCTCACCGCGGCGCAGCTGGAGGCGCTGGCCACCGCGGACGCCTTCGCCTGTTTCGGGCTGGCCCGACGGGAGGCGCTGTGGGCGGCCGGCGCGGCAGCCCAGGATCGACCGGGCCGGCTGCCCGGCACGGTGACCGGCGCGACGGCGCCCACGCTGCCCGGCATGGAGGCGGTGGATCGGCTGGTCGCCGACGTGTGGGCCACCGGGTTGTCGCCGGAGAGCCATCCGGCCCGGTTCATCCGGGGGCAGCTCGACGTGCTCGGCGCGGTGCCGATCGCCCGACTCGGGCGGGTGGAACCGGGCCAGCGGATCAGGGTCGGCGGCATCGTCACGCACCGGCAGCGTCCGGCGACCGCCGGCGGGGTGACCTTCCTCAACCTGGAGGACGAGACCGGGATGCTGAATGTCACCTGCTCACCGGGGCTATGGCAGCGCTACCGGCGGGTGGCCCGGACGAGCGCCGCGCTGGTGGTCCGGGGGCGACTGCAACGGCACGAGGGGGTGACCAACCTGGTCGCCGACCGGCTGGACGCGATCGAGCCGCCGGTCCGCCCCGCCTCCCGTGACTTCCGCTGATCCAGTGATTCACATTACGGTTTCTGGCGCCCGGGAGCGGGAGACTCGTCCTGAGCGGGCAGAGTGGCCCGTGATCCGTGAGGGGGACTGACAAGTGATGGGAAACCACGCGTACACCGGCGGTGGAATCGCCAACGCCCGACGGACCCGGCTGGGTACCGGCTGGATGCCGTCGCACCTCACCGACCCCCGCGAGTACGAGGTGACGAACGGTCCGGTGGCCAACGAGCGTCGATCCCGGGCTGAGGACGCGGTCGAGGGCACCGAGTCCTGACCACTAGGCTCGACCGGGTGGAGCAGACCCGAGGCCGGTTCGCCGCGCCGCCGCTGACCCCCCGGACCGCCGTTATCTGGTCGGTGCTGCGCGCCGAGCTGGACCGGCGCGGCGACGCCGAGCTGACCGTCCTGGACGTCGGCGGCGGCACCGGCGGTTTCGCCGTCCCGCTGGCCCGTGCCGGGCACCGCGTCACCGTCGTCGACGCGAGCCCCGACGCGCTGGCCGCGCTCACCCGCCGGGCCGCCGAGGCCGGCGTCGCCGACCGGATCGTCGCCGTGCAGGGCGACGGCGACGCTCTCGCGGGGCTGGTCGAGCCAGCCGGCGTCGATCTGGTCCTCTGCCACGCCGTCCTGGAGGTCGTCGACGACCCGACGCCGGTGGTCGCCGCGCTGGCCACCGCACTGCGCCCGGGCGGCGCGGCGAGTGTGCTGGTGGCGGGTCGGGCTGCCGCCGTGCTGGGCCGCGCCATGAACGGGCACCTGGACGTCGCGGCCACGCTGGCCGCTGACCTGGCCGGCAGCGCCGGGCCGCGCGACACCCTGCGCCGCCGCTACGACGCCGCCTCGGCCGGCGCGCTGCTCACCGCCGCCGGGCTGGAGGTCGAGGACATCCACGGGGTACGCGTGCTGGCCGACCTGCTGCCCGCCGCGGTGTCCGACGGACAGCCCGCAGCCCTGGTCGAGCTGGAACTGGCCCTGGCCGCCCAACCCCCCTACCGGGACCTGGCCGCCCAACTGCACCTGTTCGCCCGCCGACCGGCATGACCGGGCCGGTTCCGCCCGCCCACGGGCATCCGCCGGGTGGCGGCGGTCCGGCGCTCGATGTCGCCCCGCCGCTGACGATCCTCGCATCCGACCAGGCCGGCGGACGGCTCGCCGACGTGCTGCCCAGCGCGCTCGCCGTGCTCGGCGTGCCCGACTCGCCCGACCCGCTCGGGCTGGCGTGCGCCCTGGCCGGGGTACGCCGGATCGCCGTCCTGCTCGTCGACGGGCTCGGCTGGTACCAGGTGCCGACCGCCGCCCCGTACGCGCCGACCCTCGCCGGGTTGGCCGCGACGGTGGGTCGGCCGATCATCGCCGGGTTTCCGTCCACCACACCGACGAGCCTCGTGACGCTGGGCACCGGCGTCGCCCCCGGCGCGCACGGGGTGCTCGGCTTCACCGTGCGCGTGCCCGGCACCGACCGGGTCCTCACCCACACCGACTGGGCCGCCGACCCGCCACCGCTGCGCTGGCAGCCGGTGCCCACCCAGCTCCAACGGGCCCGCGCCGCCGGTGTGACGACGACAGTGGTGAGCCGGCCGGAGTTCGGCGGCAGCGGGTTGACCCTGGCCGCCAACCGGGGTGGTGACTTCCGGGGCGCCGCCGGGGCCGACGAGGTGGCCGCCACCATGGTGGCCGCGCTGTCCGCCGGCGACGGGCCGACCCTGGTCTCCGGTTACCACGCCGACCTCGACCGGCACGGGCACCTCAGCGGGGTCGACTCGGGTCCGTGGCGAAGCGCCGCCGCCGAGGTGGACATGCTCCTCGCCCGGTTGGTCGACGGGCTGCCGTCGGACGCGGCGCTGCTGGTGACCGCCGACCACGGGCAACTCGACATCCCCGTCGCGCACCGCTTCGACCTGGACACCGATCCGCGGCTGCGCGACGGGGTCCAGGTGGTGGCCGGCGAGGCCCGGGTGCGCTACCTGCACGCCCGGCCGGGCGCGGTCGACGACGTGGTGGCGGCCTGGTCGGCGGTGCTCGGTGACGCCGCCCGGGTGCGTACCCGTGGCGAGATGGTGGACACCGGCTGGTTCGGGCCGGTGCCCGAGGAACACCTGGGCCGGATCGGCGACGTGGTGGTGACCTGCAACGACACGTACGCCGTCATGGCCAGCCGCACCGAGCGGCCGATGGCGTCGAAGCTGGTCGCGTACCACGGTGCGGACACCGCCGCCGAGCTGACCGTGCCGCTGCTGGTCGTGCGGGGCTGACCGGCGCGCGGTCCGGCCCCTCGGCCGGTGGTGCTGTCGTACCCCCGGGTTAACCTGCCGGGATGGGTCGCAGCCAATCGTTGCCCCGGGGCGACGATCCGCGCTTCGGGCCGGACGCCGACGACTCCGCCAGCGGAATCCTGCACGTCGACATGGACGCCTTCTTCGCCTCGGTGGAGGTGCGCGCCCGACCCGAGCTGCGCGGCCGGGCGGTCGTGGTGGGCGGCGTCGGCCCGCGCGGGGTGGTCAGCTCGGCCAGCTACGAGGCCCGCCGCTACGGCGTACGCAGCGCCATGCCGACCTCCCGGGCCCGGGCCCTCTGCCCACACGCCGTCTACCTCCCGCCGAACTTCGCCGCGTACTCGGCCGCGTCCCGGGCCGTCATGCAGATCTTCCGGGACGTCACCCCGCTGGTCGAGCCGCTCTCCCTCGACGAGGCGTTCCTCGACGTGACCGGCGCGCGGAAGCTGTTCGGCTCACCGGCCACCATTGCCCGGCTGATCCGCCAGCGGGTCGCCGACGAGCAGCGGCTGACGTGTTCCGTCGGGGTGGCGCCGAGCAAGTTCGTGGCCAAGCTCGGCTCCACCCGGGCCAAGCCCGACGGGCTGCTGGTCGTACCCGCCGGGCAGGTCCTCGACTTCCTGCACCCGCTTCCGGTGGACGCGTTGTGGGGGGTGGGGGAGCGGGCCGCCGAGACGCTGCGCCGGCTCGGTCTGGCCACCGTCGGGGATCTTGCCGAGGCCCCGGTCAGCATGCTGCGCAAGGCGGTGGGCGCGGCGTCCGCGACACACCTGCACGAGCTGGCGTCCGGGCGCGACCCGCGTCGGGTCAGCCCCGAACACGTCGAGAAGTCGATCGGCGCCGAGGTCACCTTCGACGCCGACGTGGCCGACCCGGTGGAGATCCGCCGCGCCCTGCTCGCGCTCAGTGCCAAGGTCGGCGTCCGACTGCGCGGCGCGGGCCAGGTCGGTCGTACCGTCACCCTGAAGGTGCGGCTGGCCGACTTCCGCACCGTCACCGCTCGCGCACCCTCGGCGTACCCACCGACACGGCGCGCGAGATGTTCGACACGGTCTGGGCTCTCTACACCGCGCTGGACCCGGGTGAGCGGATCCGCCTCGTCGGTGTCCGGGTGGAGGGGCTCACCCCGGCGCAGGGCGCGCCCCGGCAGCTCACCCTCGGCGCGCCCGAGCGCGGATGGCGGGAGGCGGAAGCTGCCGCGGACGCCGCTGCTGCCCGATTCGGGCGGTCCGTCATAGGTCCGGCCAGTCTGTTAGGCGACCGTGACGCCCATCGAAAGGAAAATCCACCCCACCCGTAGGTCGTCCCGCTTTCCGACGCGCGACCCCCCTCGTAGACTTGCGGGTAAGCAGCCGGTTGGCTGCCACGGTCTGTCGGCCCGAGTGGGCCCGACCAACGTGACCGGGGAGGAGTGCCGTGCCGCTCTCGGAGCACGAGCAGCGGCTGTTCGAGCAGATCGAGCGGTCGCTTGCCGAGGACCCCAAATTCGCCTCGGCCGTGCGCGCCAGCGATCCGCGCTTCCACGCGCGGCGTCGCCTGCTCGTCGCTGCCGGCGTGATCATCGCTGGCTTGGCTCTACTGGTCTACGGCGCGGTGATCAAGACTCCACCGCTGGCGGTGGCGGGCTTCGTCGTCATGCTGGCGTCAGCCGCGTTCGCGGTGCAGTCGCACCGGCGGGCGCAGTCACCCGACCTGCACGTGGTGGGTGGCACGACGAGTCGTCGTCCCCGCGGTGGCCGTCCCGGTCGCCGCCGGTCGATTCTGGACCGGATGGAAGACCGATGGCGGCAGCGCCCGGAGGGGCACCGCTGAGCCCGTCCCGCCGCTGAGGCGGGCCGTACACCGCGACGAGCGGGTCGCCGGGAAGAGCCCCGGCGACCACCGACGTATCCGCGCGCCCAACCACCCCCGCCACGCCCTGCCCCGGCGCGCTCCGCGCGCGCCGCGTTCCGCGCACCCCCATGTCGCGCCGATCTTGCAGTTTCTGTTGTCCGTATGAGTGGCATTGCCCCTTGTGCGGCGACAGAAAGTGCAAGATCGCTGGGGCGGCGGGCGACAGCCCGCCGCCCCAGCGCACGGGCGTCGGTCAGCGGGCTCCGCGGTCGGCCAGTATCCGACGCGGGTTCCAGCGCAGCAGTCGGTAGCGGACCCGTCCGGTCCATGCCACCAGGCGGCCGGAGGCGTCCGCGAGGGCGATCCGCCAGCGCAGCAGCACCGACGGCGGCAACGCGGTGGCGAGCAGGCGGGTCCGCCGATCCGCCCGGGAGGACAGCGCGCCACGGACCGCGCGCAGCGCCGGCGGCAGCGGCTCACCGGTCAGCGGGTCCCGCGCGTACCGGGCC
Source organism: Micromonospora sp. NPDC049102 (assembly GCF_043197485.1). NCBI lineage: Bacteria > Bacillati > Actinomycetota > Actinomycetes > Micromonosporales > Micromonosporaceae > Micromonospora > Micromonospora sp. NPDC049102. The sequence continues at coordinate 161,128 of NZ_JBICTE010000006.1, forward strand.
CGCTCCTCGGCACGACCGAGCAGCCGGGCCGCGCCGACCGCCTCGCCGTCGTCGGCGAGAGCGTCCCGGACCAGCCGGTCCGCGGTCGCCCGGGGCGTCTCGGTCGAGTCGACCCGTACCTTGAAGTCGACGAGCGTGTCGAGCAGCTCCGCCCATGCGGCGTGGGCGTCCGCGCGAGCGCGACCGGCGTCCGCCTCGACCACCATCAGGCGTGCGTCGTCGGCCGGCGGTCCGTCGCCCGGGACGGCGGTGGCCGTCGTGGTGGCCGCCCGGCCGCCCCGCCGTCGACGCAACGCCAGACGACGAAGCGCCGGCACCGCGAGCAGTGCCACCAGCGCGAGTACGCCCGCCAGCCACCACGGCCAGACCGGTGCCTGCTCGTCCGGCGTCGAACCGCCCAGGGAGAGCCCGGAGTCGGTGTCCCGGTCGGCGTTGTCCGGACCGGCCGGCCCGGCCGACGAGTCCGCACCGGTCGGGCTGTCCGTGGCGCCGGTCTCCGGGGCGGACGGTTCGGGCGCGTCCGTGTCCGGAGCCCAGGCGGACCGGGTGGAGCCGGGAACCCCGTACGCCGGGGTGGCGTCGAACGGCACCCAGCCGACACCGTCGAAGAAGACCTCGGTCCAGGCGTGCAGGTTGAGGTTGGTCAGCGTGTACGTGTCGCCGTCGCGCTTGCTGCCGTTGGTGAAGCCGAACGCCACCCGCGCGGGGATGCCGGCCGACCGGACCAGCCAGGCCATCGCGGCGGCGTACTGCTGGCAGTAGCCGACCTTGTTGGTCAGGAAGTTGACGATGTCCTGGCCGCTGCTGCCACTCTCGGTGCTGAGCCGGTACTTGAAGCCGTTGTCCGCCGAGAAGTGCCGGTAGATGGCCAGCACCCGGTCGTAGTCGGTGCGCTTGCCCTGGGTCAGCCCCTGGACCAACTCCTCCACCTCGGGCACCGGGCCGGGGGTGGCGGTCTGCTGCCGGCGGACCGGGTGGTCGGCCGGCAGCGGCTTCGCGGCCCGCAGGTTCGCCGGGCTGTACGTCGAGCGGATGTAGTCGAACGTGTACTTGCGCCCCCGCGAACTCTCCCGGTTGGAGAAGACGATCTGCTGGTTGGGGTCGTAGAGCCAGTTGCCGCTCAGGTCCTGGGTGCGCACCGGTTCGGCGTACACCGGCATCAGCGACATGCTGAGGTTCTTGGTCACCTCGACGCTCGCCCGGTACTCCGTCTGCTGCACCCCGGGTCCGACCCGCTCGTTCGGGTCGGGCAGATCGCGGTTCACCGGCCGGCCACTCGCCGGGCGGGCCTGGAAACCACTCGGGCGCAGCTCGTCGGCGACGGCGTACCGCAGGTAGAACGGGCTCGGCTCGGACGTGGTCACCTTGACCAGGTCGGCCACCTCGGACTGGTTGAGCTGACCGGCGAGCGACGCGAACAGGTCGATCCGGCCGGACGAGCCGCCCGCGCCCCGGCCGGTGCCGCTGCCGTTACCCGTGCCCTCGGTGAGCCTGTTGAGCAACCCACCGCTCAGGCCCGGCACCGCCAACGGCAGCACCACGGCCAGCACCACGCCGACCACGGCGAGCCGACGACCCGCGGCGGCCAGCGGAGACGCCTCCCACACGTCCACGTCACGACCGTCGCCGGTGAACCGCCGCCCGAACCGGCGCACCCGGTCGACGTTGTCGGTCACCAGCAGCCACAGGTAACCGGCGGCGCCCACCACGAACGGCGCCGGGGGGACGCTGTCCACGTAGACGGCGACCGGCACCGAGTAGATCGCGAGCATCGGCAGCCCGGCCAGCGCGGGCCGCCGCAGCCCCACCGCCAGCACGTCCACCAGTACGGCCACCCCGCCGACGCCGAGCACGGTGATGAACAGCAGCGGGTCGGTGTCCGGAACTTCGACGCCGTACGAGCGCATGTCCTGCGCGGAGCCGGCGAGCAGGTCGGCGAAGTGCGCGATCGTGCTCGGCGTGGGCAGGACGGCCAGCAGCTCACTGCCGCTGGGGAACAGCCAGGTCAGCGCGAGCAGCAGGGCGGCGAGCATGCCGAGCACCTGACCCCAGAGTGGCGCGCGGACGAGCCGGGTCAGCGCGGCGACACCGGCCACCACGGCGACCGCGATCGCGCACTGGATCAGCCACGTCCAGGTCTGGAAGATGGCCGACAGCGGCGCGGCGGCGAGCAGCGTCGCGGCGGCCGCCACCGCGCCGGTGTTCCGGCTGCCGATCATGAGGGGAACCTTCCGTTCATCGCACCCGGCCAGCGACCGTCTCGGCCAGCGCGGCCCGCAGGGCGAAGCCCTGGGAGCCGCGGCCCGCCTGCGGCCACAGCGCCGGCAGTCGGCTGCCGTGGTCGGCGCCGACCACCCGCCAGCCACTGCGCACCATGGCGAGCACGGCGGCGCCGTGCGCGTGCTCCGCCTCGGCGCGAGCCTTCTCGGGGAGGCTCAGCCAGGTGGAGCTGTCCAACAGGAAACCGACACACGTCGCACCGTTGCCGCGGAGCCCGGCCAGCAGGTCGGCCTCGGCGACGCTCACCGTGCCGAACAGTCCGATGATCAACCCGCCGTCGGCGCGCTGCCGGACCCGCTGCACCAACTCGGTCATCTCGGCCCGCTGGTCCAACCGCACCTCGGCCAGGTGGTCGAGCACCGCCCCGTCGCCGCCGCCCTCGGAGGCGTCCACGTCGACTCCCGAGCCGGTGACCAGGCGCAGCTTGTAGCCGGCCTGACGCAGGTGCACGGCGATGCTCGCGGCGGCCGAGACCGCCCACTCGAAACTCGCCGTCGGCCCGTCACCCCGTTGGCCGTACGCGCGGGTGTCCAGCACGACCGTCGCCCGGCTCTCCCAGGGCTGCTCCTCCCGGCGCACCATCAGCTCGCCGGTACGGGCCGTCGACTTCCAGTGCACCCGGCGCAGGTCGTCGCCGCGCCGGTACTCCCGGGTCGCCGCGTCGTCCTCGCCGTGCACCGCCACCGAACGCGCCCGGCTGTCGCCGCTGCCCGCGTACTCACCGGGGAGCCGAACCGACGGCAGCGGGGTGACCTGCGGGATGACCGTCAGGTGGTCGGTGCTGGGAAAAGCGCGGGTGAGCTCGCAGAGACCGAACGGGTCGGTCATCCGGACCACCAGCGGACCCACGTCGTAACGACCGCGCACGTCCGCGCGGACCGTATACGCCACGGAGCTCGCCTGGTGCGCCCCGAGCCGTTCCAGCACGACGCGGGGCCGGCTGCCCAGCGCGTAGGGCAGCCGATCCTCCAGCAGCAGGGTGCCGGTGGGCAGCCGGGAGAGGTTCTGCAGGCGCAGCACCACCCGCGAGTTGGCCCCGACCGGAACGCGGTGCGGGTCCAGCGACCGGTTGCAGGCCAGCTTGTAGCGGCTGCGGCCCACGTAGGCGGCCGCCAGCAGGGGCAGGATGGCCAGCAACAGGGCCACCCGGAGCAGGTCCTTCTCGCCCAGGATGACGGCCGAGACCGCCGCCGCGACCGCGGCCGCCAGGAACGAGCGCCCGCGGGTCGTCAGCCCGCGTAGCCCGGCACGCACGTCACGGCCTCCGGGGCTCGTAGGGCGGGCGACCGTTGCCGGTGGCGGGCCGGGTGTCGTACGGGTTGCGCTGACGGTCGTGCGGCAGGGGCAGTCGGTGCACCAGCTCGGAGACGATCGCGTCGGTGGTACGCCGGGCGAGCTGCGCGTCGGCCGTCGGGATGATCCGGTGCGCCAGCACCGGCACCGCAAGCGCCTGTAGGTCGTCCGGGAGGACGTAGTCGCGACCCTCCAGCGCGGCGACCGCCCGGGCCGTGCGCAACAGTTGCAGGGTCGCCCGGGGGGACGCGCCGAGGCGCAGGTCGGGGGCCTCACGGGTGGCGGTGACCAGGTCCACCGCGTACTGCTTCACCGCGTCGGCGACGTGCACCTGCCGGACGGTGGCGATGAGCTGCCGGACGATGTCGGCGTCGGAGACCGGACGCAGTTCGTTCAGCGGGTCGGTGGCACCGTGCCCGTCGAGCATCGCCAGCTCGGCGCCGGCGTCCGGGTAACCCATCGCGATCCGGGCGGTGAAACGGTCCCGCTGCGCCTCGGGCAGCGGATACGTCCCCTCCATCTCGATCGGGTTCTGGGTGGCGATGACCATGAACGGGGTCTGGAGCTGGTAGGTCACGCCGTCGACGGTGACCTGCCGTTCCTCCATGCACTCCAGCAACGCCGACTGGGTCTTCGGCGAGGCCCGGTTGATCTCGTCGCCGACGACCAGGTTGGCGAAGACGGCGCCGGGACGGAACTCGAAGTCGTGGGTCTCCTGGTTGTAGACGCTGACGCCGGTGACATCGCTGGGCAGGAGGTCCGGGGTGAACTGGATCCGGCGGACCGTGCAGTCGATGGACCGCGCGAGGGCCTTGGCGAGCTTGGTCTTGCCGACGCCGGGAACGTCCTCGATGAGAAGGTGGCCCTCGGCGAGCAGGACGGCCAGAGCCAGCCGCACGGTGGCGGTCTTACCCTCGATGACCTGCTCGATATTGGCCACGATGGCCTCGCTGGCGGCGCGGAACTCGTCGTGCGGCAACAGGCCGCCCACCTCGTCCCAGGTCTGTTGTGTCACGGGCCTCCTCCTCGTCGCCGTCACGTCAGCTCTGTAGAGAGCACCTGGACCCGCCGTTGGGTTCGCGACGTCGAGCCTCGTTTGCCGCAGGGATCTCACTGGCCTCTCAGGCTAACCATGTTTGTCGTTATCGCCGACCCCCGCAGGTAGTCCGCCGGTTACGCCCCGATATTCGCCAGCTCGGGGGAACGGGTCCGACCCCGCCCGGCGGCCGACGGGCGGAACCGTGCGCGCGGTACACTGCGGGGCATGGCCGGAGTCTTCCTGCTTCTTACCGGGCCGTGCTGATGCGCTGAACGCGCGACAGCACGGCGGCCCCTCCTGCGCGAGGGGCTTTTTTGTGCCCGCCGCCGGTCCGGCCCGGCGGTGCCGAGACGAAGCGAAGCGAAGCGAGGAGAGACGATGAGCGAGGCAGCCGCACCGGCGGGCGACATTCCCCCGTTCCGATACACCGCGGCCATGGCCGACGAGATCGAGACCCGTTGGCAGGACACCTGGGCGCGCGAGGGCATCTTCCACGCGCCCAACCCGACCGGCCCGCTGGCCGATCCGGGCCACCCCCGGGCCGGCGCGGAGAAGCTGTACGTGCTGGACATGTTCCCCTACCCGTCGGGCGCCGGCCTGCACGTCGGCCACCCGCTGGGCTACATCGGCACCGACTGCTACGCCCGCTACCAGCGCATGGCCGGGCGCAACGTGCTGCACGCCATGGGGTTCGACGCGTTCGGGCTGCCCGCCGAGCAGTACGCGGTGCAGACCGGCACCCACCCGCGGACGACGACGGTCGCCAATATCGAGCGGTACAAGGCGCAGCTGCGCCGGCTGGGGCTGGCGCACGACGAGCGGCGCTCGGTGGCCACCATCGACACCGACTTCTACCGCTGGACACAGTGGATCTTCCTGCAGATCTTCAACTCCTGGTACGACCGCGACGCCGGCCGGGCCCGCCCGATCGCCGAGCTGATCGCCGAGTTCGAGGGCGGCAACCGGGCCACCCCGGACGGCCGTGCCTGGGCCGAGCTGAGCGTCGCCGAGCGCCGCCAGGTCGTCGACGACCACCGGCTGGCGTACGTCTCGCAGGCGCCGGTCAACTGGTGCCCCGGGCTGGGCACCGTGCTGGCCAACGAGGAGGTCACCGCCGACGGTCGCTCCGACCGGGGCAACTTCCCGGTCTTCAAGCGCAACCTGAAGCAGTGGAAGATGCGGATCACCGCGTACGGTGACCGGCTGCTGGACGACCTGGACAGCCTGGACTGGCCCGAGCCGATCAAGCTGATGCAGCGCAACTGGATCGGCCGGTCGACCGGGGCGCACATCGACTTCGCCACGGCGGGGGAGCCGATCCGGGTGTTCACGACCCGCCCGGACACCATCTTCGGGGCCACCTACATGGTGCTGGCGCCCGAGCACGAGTTGGTCGACGCGCTGGCGCCGGCAGCCTGGCCGGACGGCACGCGGGACGCCTGGACCGGCGGGCACGCCAGCCCCGCCGAGGCCGTCGAGGCGTACCGCAAGGCCGCCGCCGCGAAGACCGACGTCGAGCGGCAGTCCGACTCCAAGGAGAAGACCGGCGTCTTCATCGGCGCGTACGCCACGAACCCGGTCACCGGCGGGCAGATCCCGATCTTCATCGCGGACTACGTACTGGCCGGCTACGGCACCGGCGCGATCATGGCGGTGCCCGCGCAGGACGAGCGCGACTGGGCGTTCGCCGAGGTCTTCGAGCTGCCCATCGTGCGTACCGTGCAGCCGGCGGAGGGCTTCGACGGCAAGGCGTACACCGGTGACGGCCCGGCCATCAACAGCGCCGCGCCCGAGCGCGGCCTGGACCTGGACGGCCTGGGTGTCGCCGACGCCAAGGCGGCGATCATCGCGTGGCTGGAGGCGAACGGGCACGGCACCGGCGCGGTGACCTACCGGCTGCGCGACTGGCTGTTCTCCCGGCAGCGCTACTGGGGCGAGCCGTTCCCGATCGTGTACGACGAGACCGGCGCGGCCATCGCCCTGCCGGAGGAGATGCTGCCGGTCGAGCTGCCGGAGGTCGACGACTTCTCCCCGAAGACGTTCGCGGCCGACGACGCCGACAGCAACCCGGAGACCCCGCTGTCCCGGCGGCGCGACTGGGTCGAGGTCGAGCTGGACCTGGGTGACGGACCGAAGCGCTACACCCGCGAGACCAACGTGATGCCGCAGTGGGCCGGTTCCTGCTGGTACGAGCTGCGCTACCTGGACCCGACCAACAGCGAACGGTTCGTCGACGCGGAGAACGAGCGCTACTGGATGGGCCCGCGCGGCGAGGGCGACTGCGGCGGCACCGACCTGTACGTCGGCGGGGCCGAGCACGCCGTGCTGCACCTGCTGTACGCGCGGTTCTGGCACAAGGTGCTGTTCGACCTGGGACACGTGTCGTCGTTCGAGCCGTTCCGCAAACTGTTCAACCAGGGCATGATCCAGGCGTACGCCTACACCGACTCGCGCGGCAGCTACGTGCAGGCCGAGGACGTCGTCGAGCGCGACGGCGCGTACTACCTGGAAGACCTGGTGGTCAACCGCGAGTACGGCAAGATGGGCAAGTCGCTGAAGAACGTGGTGACCCCCGACGACATGTGCGCCGCGTACGGCGCGGACACCTTCCGGGTGTACGAGATGTCGATGGGCCCGCTGGAGGTGTCCCGCCCCTGGGAGACCCGGGCGGTGGTCGGCTCGTACCGGTTCCTGCAGCGGGTGTGGCGGGCGGTCGTCGACGAGCAGACGGGCGAGCTGCGGGTCACCGACGACCCGGCCGACGAGGCGACCCGCCGGCTGCTGCACACGGTGATCGACGGGGTCCGCGGCGACATGGACGGCATCCGGTTCAACACCGCGATCGCCAAGCTGATCCAGCTGACCAACGGGCTGACCGCGCTGTCGGCGACGCCCCGCGAGGTGGCCGAGCCGCTGGTGCTGATGGTGGCGCCGTTCGCCCCGCACGTGGCCGAGGAGCTGTGGCGCAAGCTGGGCCACGACACCTCGCTGACGTACGCGGACTTCCCGACCGCCGACCCGGCACTGCTGGTGGCCGACACGGTGACCTACCCGGTGCAGGTCAACGGCAAGGTCCGGGGCCGCATCGAGGTGCCCGCCGACGCCGCCGACGAGACCGTCCGCGCGGCGGCCCTGGAGGCGGTGGCCGCGTCGCTGGCCGGCAAGGAGCCCCGCAAGGTCATCGTGGTGAAGGGCCGAATGGTCTCCGTAGTCGCCTAACCCAACCCCAACCCCGCCCCGCCCCATCTCCGCCCCGTCGATCTTGCAGTTTCTGTTGACGTTCCGCCCCTTGTGTCAGGGTTTGTCGGGACAGAAAGCGCAAGATCGGCGAGGGAGGGGACGGGGGGCGGTTAGGCCGGGATTTGCCGGCGACGTCGTTCGGCGCGCCACCACTGGTGTACGAGCACGACGCTGGCGATCAGACCGAGGCTGGCGGGGGCGGCGGCGTACCAGTTGACGTGCCCGGGGGAGCTGACGGCCGCGCCGATCGCCGCGTACCCGAAGGCGGTCGGCGCGGAGGCGATGACGCTGCCGGCCAGGAACGGCAGCACCCGGGCGCCGGTCGTGCCGTAGCCGTAGCTGACCAGGCCGAAGCCGGCGATCGGCAGCAGCCGGACGGTGACCACCCCGAACACGCTCTGCCGGGCGAACCAGCCGTCCAGGCGTGCCAACCGACCGCGTACCCGTTCGGCGACGAACTCCCGGCCCAGCAGCCGGCCGATCGTGAACCCGATCGCCGCGGCCACCAATGCCGCGCCCAGGGCGTACGCGGCGCCCTCCAGAGGGCCGAAGATCGCGCCCGCGGCGAGCGTGACGAAGGTACGGGGAACCAGCGCGACCAGCAGCAGCGCGCCGCCGAGGATCGCCGCCACCGGCGCGAAGTCACCCAACTGGTCGGCGAGCGCCGGCAGCCGCGCCGGGTCCGGTCGGGGCGCCAGGAGCAGCAGCACCCCGCACGCGCCGATCAGGACGACCAGCAGAGCGAACCGGGCGGCCGACGGCTGCCGGAGCAGCCGCCGGACGGTACGGATCATGCCCGGGCGGCGGCCACCGCTGAACGGCGCTCGTTGCGGAGCCGGTCGGGCCAGGCGTCGTCCAGGGGCGGGAGCTGGTGTGCCCCGGTGGCCCAGCGCAGCAGCAGGTCGGCCAGGGCCGGGTTACGCGCCAGCGCGGGACCGTGCGAGTAGGTGCCGAGGAGCTTGCCGCGCCAGGCGCCTTCGGTGGCACCGTCGTTGCCGATCCCGGCGGTGACCCGCGCCAGGGGGGAGACCTCCGGGCCGAGGTGGGTACGCCCGCCGTGGTTCTCGAAACCGGTCAGCGCCGGCAGGCCCAACCGCGGGTCGATCTCACCGGCCAACTCGCCGACCGCCCGGCTCTCGCCCCGGTCGGACCGCAGGTCGAGCAGCTCCAGGCCGCGGCACTGCACGCCCTTGGCGAAGAAGGACGTCCCGAGCAGCTGGTAACCGGCGCAGACGCCGAAGACCACCGAACCCTGGGCGACCGCCCGGTGCAGACCGCCGTCGGCGAGGAGCCGCTGCGCGCCCAGCGCCTGCGGGCCGTCCTCGCCGCCGCCGACGAGGTAGATGTCGGCCGTCGCGGGCAGTTGCTGGTCGGAGCGGACCTCCAGTACCTCGACCGGCATGCCGCGCTGGCGGGCCCGCCGGGCCAGGATCAGCGCGTTGCCCCGGTCGCCGTAGGTGGACAGTAGGTCGGGGTAGATCCAGACGATGCGCAGGCTCTCAGTTGACACGGTCCAACTCCGCTCGGATGTCCTGGAACGCGGTGTAGTTCGCGATGACCTCCAGCCGCCCGGGCGGGACCGACCGGACGGCGTCGTCGAACGTGCGGACGTGCTGGAAGGGCACGTCGTTGACGTCCAGCCGAACCGCCAGGTCGTATGCCCGGTCGCCGGTGATCAACACCTGCCGGCCGCGCAGCGGCGCGAAGTCGACGTCGAACAGCCAGGAGGTGTCCAGCCCGTCGGGGTCGCGCGCGTTGATGGAGAGCAGGGTCGGCGCCTCGTCGGCCATGTCGAACGCCTCCAGCCAGCTGGCCGGGTTCTTGGCCAGCAGCAGCCGGATGTTGCGACCGTCCCTGTCGACCTGCGCGTACCGGCCGGCCACCGAGGTGACGATGCCGAGGCGGGACACCGCGTCGACGGGGCGTACGCCGAACTCGGACGCCACGGCCAGCGCGGTCGCCGCGTTGCCCAGGTTGACCTTGCCGGGTAGTTGGAGGGAGACCTTGTGCCAGGCCCCGGTGGGGTCGAGCACGCCCTCGTCCTCGACGACCCAGTGCGGCTCCGGGCGGCGCAGGGCGCAGCCGGTGCACCACCACTGGTCGCCGGAGCGCGCGATGGTGGAGCCGCACTCGGGGCAGACCCAGGAGTCGTCGTGCCAGCGCTGGCCAGCGCTGAACCAGGTCACGTGCGGGGGGTTGATGCCGCGGGCCGGGTCGGCCGGCGGGGTGGCGGCCCAGACCACCATCGGGTCGTCGGCGTTGGCCACCACCCGCACGTTGGTGTGCCGCACCAGGGCCGCGCGCCAGAGCTGCGCCATCATGGCGACCTCCTTGGCGCGGTCGAGCTGGTCGCGCGAGAGGTTGAGCAGCGCGACAACGTGCGGCTCGGTCGACTCCAGGACCTGGGCGAGGTAGTGCTCGTCGACCTCCAGCACCGCGTACGGGGTGCTGCCGGCCTTGGCCAGCGCCGAGGTGTGCCCGCTGGGCATGTTGGCGCCGAAGGAGTTGGTGGCGACCCGGCCGAGCACGCCGACCGCGGCGGCGGTCAACCGGGTGGTGGTCGTCTTGCCGTTGGTGCCGGAGACGAGCGCGATGGCGCGTCCGGCCGACAGGTGCGCCAGCAGGTCCGGGTCGATCTTCAGCCCGATCCACCCGCCGATCACCGAACCGTCGCCACGACCGGCGGCCCGGGAGAGCGCCGCGGCGGTCCGTGACACGGAGCTCGCCACCTTGGCCCGTAGGGGCATTTTCGCGTCCGTCACGCGAGCGAGGTTACCGGACCGCCCGCCTCGCCAGATCGCCGCCGACGGGGAACCGTTCGGCCGTGGCGTTCGTGCGGGAGGTCGGCCCGCGCTCCACCGGACGGAGTCGATCTATGTCGGAAAGCGGACCACGCCGGGCGGGCGCCCGGGCCCTCCACTGCGCTCCACCCCCTGTGACGTGCTGTTTTGCGAGCGGATCGGACGCGCCACGCGGGCGAATCTGGTTGCAGGTGGAGGGAAGTGGAGTAGAGTGGGGCCCAATGGTGAGGCCGGGAGGGCTCACCGGCCCGGGGGGTCAGCGGCGCCGCGAACGCCGCTCAAGGGCGAGGGGGTTGGGCCGATGTTCCTCGGCACCCATACCCCACGCCTCGACGAAAAGGGTCGGCTGATCCTTCCGGCCAAGTTCCGGGATGAGCTGGCGGGGGGTGTCGTGGTCACAAAAGGGCAGGATCGCTGCCTCTATGTCTTTCCGACACCCGAGTTCCAGCGGATAGCGGAGCAGTTGCGCGCGCAGCCGATGACACACAAGGCGGCCCGGGCCTACAGCCGGGTCTTCTTCGCGAGCGCGCACGACGAGGTGCCGGACAAGCAGGGTCGCGTGACGATTCCGGCGCACCTTCGTGCGTACGCGGCGCTCGACCGTGACCTGGTGGTCATCGGCGCGAGCACGCGGGTGGAGATCTGGGACAAGACCGCCTGGGAGACCTACCTCGCCGAGAGCGAAGACGACTTCGCCGACATCGAGGAGGGGGTGCTGCCCGGCGGCCTGTAGGGCGGAACGGCGCCCGACGTACTGCGAGATCTCCAGCCGCTTTCGAGTTCCTGGCATCACTTCCCCGGTGCCAGGCGCACGATCCAGTCATCCGGCGAGAGTCGGTGTCGGGCGGGAGCGGATGGGGATCTGGCGGTACGACGGCAGCGCCGTTTCACGGCAGGCGCGCGAGAAGAACGGACGTTTCAACCAGTGGGGGTCGTCATGGGGGAGTTGCGCGGCACGCACGTGCCGGTGCTGCTCGAGCGGTGTCTCGAGCTGTTGGCCCCCGCGCTGGGTCGAGGCGGCCGGACGGTGCACGTCGACGCGACGCTCGGCCTGGCCGGGCACGCGGAGGCGGTGTTGGAGGCACACCCGGAAGCGGTCCTGATCGGGCTCGACCGGGACACCGAGGCGCTCGCCCACGCACGGGTGCGGTTGGCGCGGTTCGCCGACCGGGTGCACCTGGAGCACGCCGTCTACGACGAGCTGCCCGAGGTGCTCGAACGGCTGGGTTATCCGGGCATCGACGGGATCCTGTTCGACCTGGGTGTCTCGTCGCTGCAACTGGACGCGCCCGACCGCGGGTTCGCGTACGCGCAGGACGCGCCTCTGGACATGCGGATGGACCAGACCCGGGGGGTGACCGCCGAGGAGGTGGTCAACACGTACGGCCATCCGGACCTGGCACGCGTGCTGCGGGTGTACGGCGAGGAGAAGTTCGCCGGCCGGATCGCCTCGGCGATCATCCGGGAGCGCGAGCGCGTCCGGATCACCTCGTCCGCGCGCCTGGCGGAGCTGGTTCGGGAGTCGATTCCGGCACCAGCCCGACGAACGGGTGGGCACCCGGCAAAGAGAACGTTTCAGGCGTTACGGATCGAGGTAAACAGAGAGCTGGCAGCGCTGGAGACAGCGCTGCCGTCCGCGCTCGACGCACTGACCGTGGGCGGTCGCATGGTGGTCCTGTCCTACCACTCGCTGGAGGACCGGCTCACCAAGGCGGCGCTCGCGGACCGGGTCCGCAGTAAGGGCCCGGTCGACCTCCCGGTCGAGCTCCCCGGGTCCGGTCCGACGTTCCGGCTGCTCAGCCGGGGCGCCGAACTGGCCGGTGAGGCGGAGGTCACCGCGAACCCGCGCGCCGCCTCGGTGCGGCTGCGGGCCGCGGAGCGACTCGACCCGAACGCGACGGAGCAGGGGCGGACCGACCGCGAACGGTCCCGCCGACGAGTGAAGGCGATGCACCAACCGGGGACGGGGTCAGCGGGATCCGTGGGGGATCCAGCGGCGCCGGCGGACGGCAGAGGGACGGATGTAGAGGGGGAGGGGACATGAACATTGACAAGCGCGACCGCCGGGACATCACCGGCGGCGGGCAGCGCGCACCGCGGTCGGGGGGCCGGACCGCGGCGGAGCGAGCCCCGCGCGTGGGGAACGGTACGCCACGCATCGATCGGGTCAACCGGCAGGGGGAGACTCGCGCCCGGGGGGCGCGCGAGTTCCCCACCCAGGGCAGCGCCGCGCTGCGTCCGGCCGAGAAGGCGACCGCCACGGCGACCGCCCGCTCGCCGCGACTGCGGGTTGCGCCGCCGCCGCCGGTGTCGGTGCCGCGTGCGCCGTTCGCGGCGCTGATCGTGCTGCTGGTCGTCGGTGGGGTCTTCGGCATCCTGGCGGTCAACACCAAGATCAATGAGAACGCGTTCCGGTTGGAGAAGCTGCAGCAGCAGCAGGCCCGACTGGACCTGGAGAAGCAGCAGCTCGACAAGGAGATCGCCGACGCCAAGGCGCCGGGGAACCTGACCGCCGAGGCACGTCGTCTGGGCCTGGTGGACGCCGGTGAGCCGGCGTACATCCGGATGCCGGACGGCAAGCCGATCGGCGTGCCGAAGCCGGCGACCGGCGAGCCGTCGGTCACCAGCCAGGGTGCGGGAGGCTGACCGGTGCCACCAAGGTCGGACGAACCGCGCCGGGACCCCACGGGGTCCCGGCGCGGTTCTGCGCGGGACGCCACCGACTCCGAGTCGCGCACGAGTGGGCAGGGGATCGGTGGCATCTCCGGCGCTCGGGCGTACACCCCGAGGGGTCGGACGGTCCGCGAGGAACGTGGAACGCCCGCGCGCGGCGCGAACACGGAGCAGCGGCGTACCCCTCGTGGCAGCACGCGGTCCGGCGATCCGTTCCGGCCGGCGTTGCAGGTGCTCGACGGCGGCCGGGCCGCCGCCCGCTCCGGCCGACGGGACGCTCCGGCGGCCGGCCGGGGCGGCGTCGTACGGACCGTCGCCCCGCGCGGCCCGGCCGGCGACGAGCCGCCGCCGCGCCGCCGCACCACGCCGCGCGCACCACGCCGCACCGACCGTCCGGCCGCCCGCCGACCGTCCCGCAAGCCGCCACGCCCGCCGAAGCTCGCCGACCCGCGGCTGCGGCTGCGCCTGGGCACCGCGCTCACCCTGGCGCTCTTCGTCGTCATCGGGGTGCGGTTGATCTTTCTCCAGACGGTGGACGCTCCGGCGTACGCCGGAGGCGGCGTCGCCGCCCGGACCCGCACGGTCGAGTTGCCCGCGCCGCGCGGCGCGATCTACGACTTCCGGGGCGAGCCGTTGGCCCACAGCGTCGAGGCCCGGTACGTGTTCGCCGACCCGACCCTGATCAAGGATCCGGCCGCCACCGCGAAGGCGCTCTCCCCGCTGCTCGGCATCCCGGCGTCGAAGCTCGCCGAGCTGATGAAGCCGCGCAAGCTGGAGAACGGCAACGCGTCCCGTTTCGAGTACCTGGTCCGGGGGGTGGAGATTCCCACCGCCAAGCAGGTGCTGGCGCTGGACCTGGCCGGCATCGGGGTGCACCGCGACGAGCGCCGCGAGGTGCCCGGCGGTGACCTGGCGGCCAACCTGATCGGCTTCACCAGCCAGGACATGGACGGCCTGGAAGGGCTGGAGGCCCGCTACGACGACCTGCTCTCCGGGCAGGACGGCCGCCGGGTGTACGAGGCGGGCCTCGGCGACCTGGCCGCGCCGATCCCCGGCGGCTACAGCAAGACGACCGCCGCCAAGCCGGGCAGCTCGATCGCGCTCACCATCGACCGGGATCTCCAGTTCCGTTGCCAGCAGATCCTCAGCGCGGGGATGGCGGGGCAGAAGGGCGCGACCGCCGCGGCCGTGATCATCGACGTCGCCACCGGCGAGGTGCGGGCGCAGGCGAGTGACCCCACCTACAACGCCGCCAAGCCGGGGGACAGCGATCCGGTCGCCCGGGAGGACGCGGCGACCAGCTTCGTGGTCGACCCGGGCTCGGTACACAAGGCGATCACCTACGGCGCGGCGCTCCAGGAGGGGGTGATCACCCCGGACACGACGCTGCCGATCGCGAACAGCATCAAGATGGGCGACACCTGGTTCTCCGACACGCACCCCGCCAACGGCCGGAAGATGAGCGTGCCGGGCATGCTGGCCTTCTCGTCGAACGTCGGCGCCATCACCGTCGCCGACAAGCTCGGCAAGGAACGACTGATCGACTACCAGAAGCGGTTCGGGCTGGGCCAGCCCACCCGTGAGGGCCTGCCCGGCGAGGCCAGCGGCCGGCTGCTGCCGGCCGACGAGTGGAGCGGTTCGTCGTACGGGTCGGTGCCGATCGGGCACAGCGTCGACGCCACGCCGCTGCAGATGGCCGCCGCGTACGCCGCGATCGCCAACGACGGTACGTACGTGCAGCCGCACCTGGTCAAGGAGACGATCGGGCCGGACGGTAAGCACACCCCGGCGCCGGCGCCGGTCACCCGCTCGGTGCTCAGCCCGCAGAACGCGGCGGCGCTGCGCACCATGCTGGAGGCGGTCACCACTGTCGAGGGCGCCACCGGCACCACGGCCGCGGTCCCCGGCTACCGGGTCGCCGGCAAGACCGGCACCGGTTGGCGTCTGGTCGACGGCAAGAAGCAGCCGGGTGAGGTGGCCTCCTTCATCGGCATGGCCCCCGCCGAGAAGCCCCGGTACGTGATCGCGGTCTTCGTGTACGCCCCGGGTGGCGGAGGCGCGGCGATCGCAAACCCGGCCTTCCGGAACATGATGCAGTTCACGCTGCGTCACTACCGCGTGCCGCCGTCCCCGACCGGTTCGGCACCGAAGTTCGTGGTCTATCCGCGCTGACCAGCGCAGGCGCGACATCATCGGTGAGTGCCGACGAACCACCGGGGCGGCTGTGCGGCCGGAACCGGACGACCGGGTAGGGTCTGACGCCGTGCCCGGCAATCCACGTACCGTGACCGGCGTCCGGCTCGGTGATCTCGCCGTCCGGCTCGCCGTCGACCTACCGGCGGACGCCGCCGACGTGGTCGTCACGGGTGCCACCCACGCGAGCCAGGAGGTCCGCCCCGGCGACCTGTACGCGGCCCTGCCCGGCGCCCGCCGACACGGCGCGGAGTTCGCCGTCGGCGCGGCCGAGGCCGGTGCGGTGGCCCTGCTGACCGACCCGGCCGGCGCCGAGTTGGCGGCGGCGAGCGGCCTGCCCGCCCTGGTGGTACCCGACCCGCGCGCGGCGCTCGGCGAGCTGGCCTCGGCCGTCTACGGCGACCCGACCGCCGACCTGACCGTCATCGGCATCACCGGCACGGCCGGGAAGACGTCCACGGCGTACCTGGTCGAGTCGGGGTTGCGCGCCGCCGGGCACACCACCGGGCTGATCGGCACCGTGGAGACCCGTCTCGGCGACCTGGTGATCGACAGCGTGCGGACCACCCCCGAGGCGACCGACCTGCACGCGATGCTGGCCACCGCCCGGGAGCGTGGAGTCACCGCCGTGGTCATGGAGGTCTCCAGTCACGCCCTGGCCATGGGCCGGGTCGGCGGGGTGCGCTTCGCCGTGGGCGGTTACACCAACTTCGGCTCCGACCATCTGGACTTTCACGCCGACAGCGCCGACTACTTCGCCGCGAAGGCGCAACTCTTCGACGGTCGGTGCGCGGTCGAGGTGCTCAACCAGGACGACCCGGCACTGACGCCGCTCTACAAGCCGGCGACGGTCAGCTACTCGGCGGCCGGCGACCCGACCGCGACGTGGTGGGCCGACGACGTCGACGGCGAGGGGTACGCCCAGCGCTTCACCGCCCACGGCCCGGACGGCGTGGTCGTGTCCGCCGGGGTGGCGCTGCCCGGCCGACACAACGTGGCCAACGCGTTGCTGGCCATCGCCGCGCTGGTGGGCGCCGGGGTCGACCCGGCGACGGCAGCCGACGGTGTGGCCGCCTGCGGTGGCGTGCCCGGTCGCCTGCAACTGGTCGACGTCACCGGGCCGGTACGCGGTGTCGTCGACTACGCGCACAAGGCGGACGCCATCGTGGCGGCGCTGGCCGCGCTGCGTGAGCTGAGCGCCGGACGCCTGATCTGTGTGATCGGCGCCGGTGGGGACCGGGACCGGGGCAAACGGCCGGTGATGGGGGCCGCCGCCGCCGAGGGGGCCGACGTGGTGCTGGTGACCGACGACAATCCGCGTACCGAGGACCCGGCCGAGATCCGCGCCGAGGTGCTCGCCGGGGCGTACCGGGCCGGCACGGCGGCGCGGATCATCGAGGTGGCCGGTCGCCGGGACGCGATCGACGAGGCGGTCCGGCTGGCCGAACCGGGCGACGTGATCGCTCTGCTCGGCAAGGGGCATGAGCGTGGCCAGGAGGTGGCGGGCGAGGTGTTCCCGTTCGACGACAGCATCGAGTTGGCCGACGCGCTGCGGGCGCGCTTCGCGGACCGGGCGGGTCAGCGGTGATCGCCCTGACCCTGGCCGAGGTGGCCGCGGCCGTCGACGGGCGGCTCGTCGCCGCCGATCCGGCCGTTACCGTCACCGGCTCGGTCGAGTTCGACTCGCGCAAGGTCGGGCCCGGTTCGCTCTTCGTGGCGTTCCCCGGGGAGAAGGTCGACGGGCACGACTACGCGGCGACCTCGGTCGAGGCCGGCGCGGTGGCGGTGCTCGGCACCCGCGAGGTGCCCGGGGTGCCGATGGTGCTGGTCGACGACGCCCTGACCGCGATGGGCAAGCTGGCCCGCGCGGCGGTGGCCCGGCTGCCCGAGCTGACCGTGATCGGGGTGACCGGCTCGTCCGGCAAGACCACCACCAAGGACCTGATCGGGCAGCTCACGGCCCGGCTCGGTGCCACGGTCGCGCCGCCCGGCTCGTTCAACAACGAGCTGGGCCACCCGTACACGGCTCTGCTGGCCGGGGCGGACACCCGCTACCTGGTCATGGAGAAGGGCGCCCGGGGCATCGGGCACGTGCGCTACCTGTGCGAGCTGGTGCCGCCGCGGATCTCGGTGGTGCTCAACGTCGGCACGTCGCACATCGGCGAGTTCGGCTCGCAGGAGGCCATCGCCCAGGCCAAGGGCGAGCTGGTCGAGGCGCTGCCGTCCGACGGGCTGGCTGTGCTGAACGCCGACGACCCCCGGGTGGACGCCATGGCGAGCCGCACGCGGGCGCGCGTGGTCCGCTACGGCGAGGCGCCGGACGCCGACCTGCGTGCCGAGGACGTCACGCTCGACGAGCGGGGCCATCCGTCGTACACCCTGGTCACGCCGGAGGGAAGCGCGCCGGTGCGGCTCGTGCTGACCGGCCGCCACCAGGTCGGCAACACGCTCGCCGCCGCCGCGGTCGCCCGGGAGCTGGGCATGCCGCTGGCCGAGCTGGCCACGGCGCTCGGCGAGCTGGGGCTGAAGTCCACCCGGCGGATGGACGTCTTCGACCGGCCCGACGGGGTGACGGTCATCGACGACTCGTACAACGCCAACCCGGCCTCGATGGCGGTCGCGCTCCGGGCGCTCGCCAGCCTCGGCCGTGCGAGGCGTACCGTCGCGGTGCTCGGTTACCTGGCCGAGTTGGGCCCGTTCGAGCGCGACGGCCACGCCGAGGTCGGCCGGCTCGCGGCCGAGCTGGGTGTCGACCGGCTGCTCGTGGTGGGCGAGCCGGCCGCGCCGATCCACGAAGGCGCGACAGCGGTAGCGAACTGGGGAGGAGAGTCGGTGCTGCTCACCGATCAGGCGGCGGCCGTCGAGGTGCTGCGGGGCGAGCTACGGCCGGGCGACGTCGTCCTGGTCAAGGGCTCCCGGTACCGGACCTGGGAGGTGGCCGACGCCCTGCGCGCCGACGCCGCCGAGGAGGCCAGTCGATGAGGGCCATCATCGTCGCCATCGGGGTGGCCTTCGTCGTCTCGCTGTTCTGCACCCCGATCGCGATCAAGGTGTTCACCCGGCTCAAGGCCGGCCAGCCGATCCGGTCCGACGGTCCGGCCATGCACCAGGGCAAGAAGGGCACGCCGACGATGGGCGGCGTGGTCTTCATCCTGGCCACGGTGATCGCGTACGTGGCCGGCCACCTGGCCCTGACCACGCTGCCGGACGCGCAGATCGCGCAGGTGGAGCCGACCATCACGGCGCTGGTGCTGCTGGGGCTGATGGTGTTCTCCGGCGCGGTGGGCTTCCTCGACGACTTCCTCAAGGTGCGCAAGCGCAACAGCGCCGGCCTCAACAAGCGGGGCAAGCTACTCGGTCAGATCCTGGTCGGCGCGGTCTTCGGCGTCATCGCGCTGTGGTTCCCGAGCACGATGACCGACGCGACTGGCAACGCCACCAACACCCAGACCGTGGGCAGCACCACGCTGAGCTTCATCCGGGACATCGACTTCCTGGAGGTCAGCAAGGTCGGCGCGGTGATCATTTTCATCTTCGTGGTGATGGCCGCGACGAACGGCGTCAACCTCACCGACGGCCTGGACGGTCTGGCCACCGGCGCGTCGGTGATGGTGCTCGCCGCGTACGCGCTTATCGCATTCTGGCAGTACCGCCACTGGTGCGCCGACCCGAGCTACACCCAGCCGTACTGCTACGAGGTCCGTGACCCGTTGGAGATCGCGCTGATAGCCGGGGCCGCCGCCGGGGCGTGTGTGGGCTTCCTGTGGTGGAACACGTCCCCGGCGCGGATCTTCATGGGTGACACCGGAGCGCTGGGGCTGGGCGGCCTGATCGCCGGCATGGCGATGTCCACCCGGACCATCCTGCTGCTGCCGATCATCGGCGGGCTCTTCGTGATCATCACGATGTCCGTGGTGATCCAGATCATCTCCTTCCGGACCACCGGTAAACGTGTGTTCCGGATGTCCCCGTTGCAGCACCACTTCGAGTTGGCCGGCTGGAGCGAGGTCAACATCGTGGTCCGGTTCTGGATCATCGCCGGCATCGGCGTGGCCATCGCCCTGGGCCTGTTCTACAGCGAGTTCCTCGCCAACATGACCTGACCCGCTGGCCAGCGGGTCGGCACCGGTGGCCGTAGCCGGGGCTGGCGCGCTGCGGCTGGGCCGTGGGCTCTGGTCTGTACCGGTGGCGCGGGTGCTCGGAGCGTCCTTTGCTCTGCTTCAACCCAGGCAACAGTCGGGTGACCGAACTGTTGCGCGGGTTGAAGCAGAGCAAAGGACGTGCGGGGAGGGTCGCCTCCCCGCTGCCCGCCGGGCGGGGTCCGGCGGGCAGCGTCTCCGCACGACACGCCCGGTGCAGCGTTGTGGACCACTCGCGCGCGCCGAACGGTGATGATGTCCGTGTGGGGGAGGACCGAGGGAAAAGCGAAGACAGGACGGTCGGCCGGCCGCGTCGGCCACCGACGGCGGAAGCGGGACGCGCCACGGAGGTCGGCCGGCAGTCGGACGAGACGCGTGGCGTGGAGCTGGGTGTGGCACGTCGCGAGGCGGCACCGGAAACGCCACCGCCGCTGCGCGGGCTGGACGCGGCCGGCGGGCTGGCCGCGCTGCGTGGCTTGCTGGACCGGCCGCTGGCGTCCTACTACCTGCTGCTGTCCAGCGCCGGTCTGCTGCTGCTCATCGGTCTGACGATGGTCTTCTCGGCGACCAGCGTGAAGGACTACGCCGAGGACGGCAACGCGTCCGCCTCGGTGACCAAGCAGGCCATCTTCGCGGTGATCGGCATCGGGGCGTTCTGGGTGTGTCAGCGCCTGCCCGCCAGCACCTACCGCTCGCTGGGCCGGCCGCTGCTGTACACGTCGGTGGCGCTGCTGCTGCTGCTCAACCTGCTGGTGGCCTACGGCCGGCTCGCCCATCTGAAGTCGGTCGTGTTCGGGCCGGTCGAGGCGCGACTGAACTGGCTGTTCGTCGGCGGGATCCAGGTGCAGCCCTCCGAGTTGGCCAAGTTCGCGCTGGTGCTGTGGGGCTCGCACGTCATCGCCCGCAAGGGCGCCGCGCTGGGTTGGTGGCGGGAGTTGGCCACGCCGCTCTTCCCGGTGATGGGCCTGCTGTTCGTGCTGGTCGGCTACAACGACACGGGCACCATGCTCTGCCTGCTGGCGTTGGTCGTCGGCCTGCTCTGGGCGGCCGGGGTGCAGACGCGCGTCTTCGGCGCGCTGACCGCGGTCGGTCTGCTCGGCGTCGGCCTGCTCGTGGCGGTCGCCTCGCTGGGCGCGGGCTCGGGCGAGCGCGGCGCGGAGAACTACCGGCTGGCGCGGCTGACGCTCTTTCTCAATCCGCCGCCACCGGATCGGTGTGGTGACCCCTGCTACCAGTTCTACCAGGGCCGCCTGGCCATTGAGCACGGCGGCTGGTTCGGCGTGGGGCTGGGCAAGAGCAGCCTCAAGTGGGACTGGCTGCCCGAGGCGCACAACGACTTCATCTTCGCGATCATCGCCGAGGAGTTGGGGGTGATCGGCTGCGCGGTGGTGCTGAGCCTGTTCGCGGTGCTCGCGTACACCGGTCTGCGCATCGCCCGACGGGTCGAGGACCCCTTCCGGCGGCTCGCCGCCGCCGCGGTGACGACCTGGCTGGTGAGCCAGGCGGTGATCAACGTCGGTGGGGTGGTCGGGCTGCTGCCGATCACCGGCCTGCCGCTGCCGTTCATCTCCGACGGCGGAAGTGCCCTGGTCGTGACGTTGGCGGCGATCGGGATGCTGGCGTCCTTCGCCCGCGCCGAACCCGATGCGGCCAGAGCACTGCATGCCCGTCCGCCGGCCCGGTGGGTCCGACTACTCTGGGCCCCGTTGCCGCCGCTTCCCGGCCGGCGTCGCCGACCGGCGACGCCGCCGGCTGGCCGAGGGTCCGTGCCCCGGTCCCGCGGGCGGCGCGAGGACGACCAGGCCGTACCGCGCGGTGTCCGGCAGGGCCGGAGCCGCCAGGGTACGGCGAGCGAGAGGAGACGCTGATGGGTCCGCTGCGTTCGGTGGTGCTCGCGGGAGGTGGCACCGGGGGGCACATCTACCCGCTGCTCGCCTTCGCCGACTGCCTGCGCCGACACGACCCGGGCGTCCGGATCACCTGCCTCGGCACACCCAAGGGCATGGAGAACGAGCTGATCCCGCCGCAGGGCTACGACCTGCGGCAGATCCCGGCGTACCAGCTGCCCCGGTCGGTGAACATGAACCTGGTCCGTACCCCGGGCCGGATGTGGACCGCGGCCCGCGCGGCGGGCAAGGTGATCGACGAGGTGCGGGCCGACGCGGTCGTCGGCTTCGGCGGGTACGTCTCGGTGCCGGCCTACCTGGCCGCGTGGCGGCGCGAGCTGCCGATGGTGATCCACGAGGTGAACGTGCCGCCGGGCGTCGCCAACCGCCTCGGCATGAAGTTCACCAAGAACATCGCGGTCGGTTTCCCGCACCAGCCGAGCCAGGCCGAGTCGCTGCGCGACGCGACAGTGGTCGGTGTGCCGCTGCGGCGCAGCATCGCCTCGCTGGACCGGTACGCGCAGCGCAACGCCGCCCGCGCCCGGTTCGGCCTCCGGCCGGACCTGCCGGTGCTCTTCGTCGCGGGTGGCTCGTCCGGCGCCCGCTCGATCAACCTGGCGGTCTCCGGCGCGGCCAAGGAGCTGGCCCGCAACGGTGTGCAGGTGCTGCACGTGATGGGCGCCCGCAACGAGCCGGTGCCCATCCCCACCGACCTGCCGGTCCCGTACGTGACGCTGCCGTACCTGTCCGAGATGGAGCTGGGCTACGCCGCCGCCGACCTGATGCTGGCCCGGGGCGGAGCGATGACCGTCGCCGAGGTGGCCGCGATCGGCCTGCCGACGATCTACGTGCCGTACCCGCACAGCAACCAGGAGCAGAAGCGCAACGCCCTGCCCGTGGTGGAGGCCGGCGGTGGTCTGCTCGTCGACGACGCGGAGTTGACCCCGGACTGGCTGGAGCGCGCGGTCATCCCGTTGATCCGCGACCCGCAACGGCTGTACGCGATGGGGGCCGCCGCGTCCGCGTACGGGCGGCGTGACGGCGACGAGGCGCTGCGCTCGTTCGTCCTCGAGGCGGTGGCCCGGTGACCGCGCAGTTCACCCCGGCCGGCACGCTCACCGCCGAGGACCTGGGCGCCGTCCACCTGATCGGCGTGGGCGGGGTCGGCATGCTCGGCGTGGCCCGGCTGCTGCTCACCCGGGGCATCCGGGTGTCCGGCAGCGACCTGCGCGAGTGGCCCTCGCTGGCGGGGCTGCGGGCGCTCGGTGGCACCATCTACCTCAGCCACGAGGCGACGAACCTCGACGGGGTGGACACGGTCGTCTACTCCTCGGCCATTCCGAAGGACCACCTGGAGCTGGTCGAGGCCCGTCGCCGCGGCCTGCGGGTGCTGCACCGGTCGGAGGCTCTCGCCGCGGCGATGACCGGCCGCCGGGCGATCGCGGTCGCCGGTACGCACGGCAAGACCACCACCACCTCGATGGTCACGATGGTGCTCCAGCAGGCCGGTGTGGACCCGTCGTTCGTGATCGGTGGGGAGATCTCCGAGGTCGGCTCGGGCGCCCACCACGGCACCGGCGAGCACTTCGTGGTCGAGGCGGACGAGAGCGACCGCTCGTTCCTCATCTACCGCCCGTACGTCTCGGTCATCACGAACGTCGAGCCGGACCACCTGAACACCTACGGCGACCTCGCGACGCTGGAGGCGGCGTTCGCGGAGTTCGCGCGGCTCACCGACCCGAACGGGTTCATCATCACCTGCGCCGACGACCCGGGCGGTCGCCGGCTGGCCGAGACCCTGCGCACCGAGGGGCGGCGGGTGTTCACCTACGGGGCGGCGAGCGACGCCGACCTGCGGCTGACCGAGGTCGTCTCCTCCGCGCGTGGTGTGCGCTACCTGGCCGAGATCGACGGGCAGTCGCTGGGCGAGTTCCGGCTTCCGGTGCCGGGCCGGCACATGGGGCTCAACAGCGCGGCGGCGGTGCTGACCGCGTACCTGCTCAAGTTGCCGCTGGAGGCGGCGGAGGCCGCGCTGGCGGTCTTCCCCGGCGTGCGGCGGCGCTTCGAGCGCAAGGGCGTCGCGGACGGCGTGCTGGTCTACGACGAGTACGCCTACCACCCGACCTCGATCATGTTGGCGTTGCAGACGCTGCGCGAGGTGGCCGGGGACGGGCGGTTGATCGTCGTCTTCCAGCCATACCGGCTGTACCGAACCCGCGACAACCAGGCGGAGATCGCCGAGGCGCTGGCCATCGCCGACGAGGTGGTGCTGTTGGAGGTCTTCGGGCCGGGCGAGCTGCGTCAGCCCGGCGAGGGCTCGGCGGCGCTGATCGCGGCGGTGGACCTGCCCGCCGACCGTAAGGTGTTCGTCGACTCCTGGGATGCCGCGCCGGGCGAGGTGGTCCGTCGGGCCGGCTCGGGCGACGTCGTGGTGACCATGGGCGCGCCGCCGATCTCGTTGATGGGTGACGAACTGCTGGCCGCCCTCGGTGCGCGTACCGCCGGCGCCGCCCCGACCGCGACAGTCGACCCGGTGGCGACGACGCCGGCGATCGGC
Organism: Micromonospora sp. NPDC049102; assembly: GCF_043197485.1. NCBI lineage: Bacteria > Bacillati > Actinomycetota > Actinomycetes > Micromonosporales > Micromonosporaceae > Micromonospora > Micromonospora sp. NPDC049102. The sequence goes on from NZ_JBICTE010000006.1 coordinate 185,229, forward strand.
CAGCCGGTGCCCGGCGGGTCCACCGCCGGTGGCGACGGGGCGGCCCTCGGCGGCGCCGCCGCACCGGACGGCGCGGCGCCCACGGCCGGATGAGCCCCGGCCCCGCCCGCGGGCGGACCAACGCCTCCGACAGCGGCGGCGGCCCGCGGCGCGGTCCGGTCCGGCGCTGGCAGTTGGTCCGCGCCAGCAGCGACGCGGTGCCGGCGTCGACCCGCCGATTCATGGCCCGTGCCCGGCAGCGCCGGATGCGGGCGGCACTTCCGTGGGCGGTGGCCGCCGGGGTGCTCGCGCTGCTCGGGCTGATCGCCTGGACGGTGCTCGGCACCGGGCTGTTCGGGGTCCGCTCGGTCCGTGTGGAGGGTGCCAAGCTGGTCACCGACGTGCAGGTACGCGACGCGGTGGGGGTGGCCGACGGGGTGCCGCTGGCGCGTGTCGACCTGGCGGCCGCCGCGCGTCGCGTCGGCGGGTTGGCGCCGGTGGAGCGGGCCACGGTGTCCCGGGACTGGCCGGGCACGCTGGTGGTCCGGGTGACCGAGCGGACGGCGGTGGCGGTGGTGCCGCAGGCGGACGCGTTCGCCCTGATCGACCGCAGCGGCGTGGCGTTCCAGACGGTGGCCCGTCGCCCGGCCGGGCTGCCGCTGGTGCGGGTGGTCCGTCCCGCCGCCGACGACCCGGACACGCGGGCCGCGCTGGAGGTGCTCGCCGCGCTGACTCCGCAACTGCGCGCCGAGCTGGTGGACGTGAGCGTGGAGGGCCTGGCCCGCATCAGCCTGAAGCTGCGGAAGAACCGCACGGTGTTCTGGGGCGACGCCACGCGGGGTACGGACAAGGCCCGGGTGGCCACCGCGCTGCTCGGCGAGGACAGCGAGCGGATCGACGTCAGCGCGCCGGACGTGGTGACCTTCCGCTGACCGGTGAGCGGGGCTGCGGACGTGACGAGTCGCGCTCCGGCCGGCGACACGCCGGTCGGGTCCTTGGCTCCTGGCGCGGCGGCGCTTACGTTGCCCCGAAGAGGATCAGTGGTTGACATAACTGTAAGCCTCTAGTAGAGGGTGAGGGTTCACCTCTGATCCTCACTGGTGGCGCTGTCGTCGGCCGCTGGGCTGGCCACACCGTACCCGGTCGGCCGAAGCCAATCTCGAAGGGAAAGGACCGGAGATGACACCTCCGCACAACTACCTGGCGGTCATCAAGGTCGTCGGCATCGGGGGCGGCGGCGTCAACGCCGTCAACCGGATGATCGAGGTTGGGCTCAAGGGCGTCGAGTTCATCGCGATCAACACCGATGCCCAGGCGTTGCTGATGAGTGACGCTGACGTCAAGCTCGACGTCGGCCGCGAGCTGACCCGCGGGCTGGGCGCGGGTGCCAACCCGGATGTGGGCAAGAACGCCGCCGAGGACCACCGCGACGAGATCGAGGAGGTGCTCAAGGGTGCCGACATGGTCTTCGTGACCTGCGGCGAGGGTGGCGGCACCGGCACCGGCGGCGCGCCCGTCGTGGCGAACATCGCCCGCAAGCTCGGCGCGCTGACCATCGGCGTGGTGACCCGGCCGTTCTCCTTCGAGGGCAAGCGCCGCCAGGTGCAGGCCGAGTCGGGGATAGACGAACTGCGCAACCAGTGCGACACCCTGATCGTCATCCCGAACGACCGGCTGCTGGCGCTCGGCGACCGCAACATCAGCATGATGGACGCGTTCCGCACCGCCGACCAGGTACTGCTCTCCGGTGTGCAGGGCATCACCGACCTGATCACGACCCCTGGTCTGATCAACCTGGACTTCGCCGACGTCAAGAGCGTGATGAGCGGCGCGGGCAGCGCGTTGATGGGTATCGGCAGCGCCCGGGGCGAGAACCGCGCGGTCGAGGCGGCCGAGGCGGCCATCTCCAGCCCGCTGCTCGAGCAGAGCATGGACGGCGCGCGTGGCGTGCTGCTCTCCATCGCCGGTGGCTCCGACCTGGGCCTCTTCGAGATCAACGACGCGGCGCAGCTGGTCACCGACGCGGCCCACCCGGACGCCAACATCATCTTCGGCGCGGTCATCGACGACGCGCTCGGCGACGAGGTGCGGGTGACGGTCATCGCGGCGGGCTTCGACGGCGGCACGCCCGCCTACAAGGCGGCCGAGCCGACCCGCAAGACCAACACCAACCAGCCGGCGCCGCAGAACACCCCGGTGCCGCCGCCGGCGACCCTGCCGGCCCCGGCCCAGTCGCCGCGCCGGGTGCTCTTCGACGACGTGGACGTGCCCGACTTCCTCAAGAACGGCTCCTGAGCGCCGCCGATGACCGACAGCTCAGCCACGGTACGACCGGACCGGCGCGCCGAACTCGCGGCCGGCCTGGCGACGGTACGGGCCCGGATCGCCGACGCGTGCGTCCAGGCGGGCCGGGACCCGGGCGACGTCACGATGATCGCGGTGACCAAGACGTACCCGGCCGGCGACGTGGTGGCGTTGGCCGGGCTCGGGGTGACCGACATGGGGGAGAACCGCGACCAGGAGGCCGCCGGCAAGTCGGCCGAGGTGGCCGCCGCCGGGGTGCGTCCACGGTGGCACTTCATCGGGCAGTTGCAGCGCAACAAGGCCCGGTCGGTGGTCCGCTATGCCGACGTCGTGCACTCGGTGGACAGCGTACGGCTGGCCCGGGCCCTGGACGGCGCGGCGGCGCAGCGGGAACGGCCGCTGGACGCCCTGCTCCAGGTGAGCATCGACGGTGACCCGGCGCGGGGCGGGGCTCTGCCCGGGTCGGCCGATCCGGAGTCCGGCCTGGACGCGGTAGCCGCGGCGGTCGCCGACGCTGCCGCGCTGCGGCTGACCGGTCTCATGGCGGTCGCGCCGCTGGGCTGGCCGCCGGAGCGGGCCTTCGCCCGGCTGGCCGAGATCGCCGAGGCGTTTCGGTCGGTCCATCCGGGAGCGACAGCGTTGTCGGCGGGAATGAGCGGCGACCTGGAAATAGCGATCCGCTACGGCGCGACACATGTCCGCGTCGGTAGCGCGTTGCTCGGAATGCGTTCCACGCTGCGGTAGCCTGACCGCGAGACAGGCAAATTACATCAGTGTTGTTTCAGGGGCGGCGGATCCTTGTGGGGGTCGTGACACGCGACGCGAATCGCGTGTCAGGGGGATTGCGGTTCCGGTCCGAGGGGCATGGTTGTCCACTCGCGACGGGCGACACGGCACGGGGGCGAGTGCCGCACGGCGGACGGAAGGGCGCGGGATGGGTGCACTGCGCAAGGCGGGGGTCTGGCTCGGTCTCGTCGAGGAAGACGACGAGCGGGCCTACGACGACGGTGACTACGACAAGGGTGGTTACCGTGACTCGCGCTACCGGCAGAGCCGGTACGCGGAGGAGTTCGCCGACGAGGACGACGACGACACCGAGGAGCCGCCGGCTCCCCGGCCGCGCGCGAGTGAGCGGGGCCGACTCTCCGAGCGGTCGACCGGCCGGGCCACCGAGTCCGACCGTGGTGACACCGAACGTCCGGAGCGGGCCGAGCGGTCGAGCGTACGGTCGATCACGCGGTCCTCGGCCAGCGAGACGTCGGGCGCGCTGACCTACCACACGCGGGACAACCTGGCCCTCGCGCCGCAGGCCGTGACGCGTGAGCGCGTGGTCGTGCCCGAGGAGGAGCAGCGCTACCAGATCACCACGTTGCACCCGACCACCTACCGTGAGGCGCGCACCATCGGGGAGCACTTCCGCGACGGCGTGCCGGTGATCATCAACCTCACCGAGATGGACGAGGCCGACGCCCGCCGTCTGGTTGACTTCGCGGCCGGTCTGGCGTTCGGGCTGCGCGGTACGATCGAGCGCGTGACCAATCGGGTGTTCCTGCTCTCACCGGCCAATGTCCAGGTCACCGCTGAGGACAAGGCCAAGATCGCTGAGGGTGGTTTTTTCAGTCTGAGTTGACCCCGCCCGATCCGAGGGACGTCGCTGACCGTGTTGTCGATCTTGCTGCAAGTGTTGTACCTGGTCCTTTATGTGTTCCTGCTTCTTCTTCTGTCCCGGTTCGTGTTGAGCGCCGTCCTCCAGTACGGCCGCCGTTGGCAGCCGGGGCGCGGAGCGGCAGCAGGACTGGAATCCGTGTGGAGCGTCACTGATCCCCCTCTCAACGCGTTGAGGCGTGTGATCCCTCCGCTGCGAATTGGTACCGTGAGCATCGACCTGGCCTCCCTTGTGCTCCTGGTTATCCTGTTCGTGCTGATGGAGTTCGTGTTAGGGCCGTCGATCAGGGCATCTGCCTGATGACCGACGCGCTTTCGCGGCCGCAACTGACCCGAGGAGTTTCGATGCCGCTGACCCCGGCCGACGTCCACAACGTCGCCTTCAAAAAGCCGCCGATCGGCAAGCGGGGGTATGACGAGGAGGAGGTCGACGCTTTCCTGGACGAGGTAGAGCGCGAGCTCGCCCGTCTCATCGAGGAGAACAACGAGCTGCGCGCCCAGGTGGAGCGCGGCGGCCGTGGCGGTGCCCCCGCCGGCCCCGGCGGCGACGCCCGACTGGCAGCGGAGCTCAACGACGTCAAGGCCCAGCTCGACCGGGTCCAGCGCGACAAGTCCGCTGCCGAGCAGGCCGCCCGCGCCATGCAGGCCGAGCTGGAGCAGGTCCGTGCGACCGGCGGTCCGGCCGGCGTCACCGGTGACGGTGAGCAGCAGGCGCTGCGGGTGCTGATGATGGCCCAGCGCACCGCCGACGACCACGTGTCCGACGCGCGTCGCGAGGCCGACAGCCTGCTGTCCGAGGCGCGGAGCAAGGCCGAGGAGGTGACCCGCGAGGCGCGCGCGAAGGCTGACGCTCTGGAGCGGGACGCCCGCCAGCGGCACCAGGAGGCCATGGGCGGCCTGGACGCCAAGCGCACGGCCCTGCAGAAGCACATCGAGGAGCTCAAGCAGTTCGAGCGTGAGTACCGCACCCGGCTCAAGGCGTACCTGGAGAGCCAGCTGCGGGACCTCGACGGTCGTGGCCAGGGCCTCGAAGCCGAGATGACCCGATCCGAGGCAGGCCGGGTTGCCGGCGGCAACGGGTTGGCCGCGGCGGGCCTCGCCGGCTCGTACGGCGGCGGGCGCTCCGGCGCCCTCGAAGCCGGACGCTGAGCACCGGCCGGCGATCGTTCTCCGCAGATGGTGACGGTCGCCGGCCCCGCCTGGACGGTACGACGCGGCGGGGGTGAGCCGTGATAGTCGCGAGTCTCCTGCTCATCCTCGTCGCCGTGGTTCTGCTGGTGTTCGGTCTTGCCGGCGGTTCCAGCATTCTGTTGACCATCTCCATCGCGGCCAGTCTGCTGGCCGCCGTGGCGTTGGTGGTGGGCGCCCGCCAGGCAGCCGCCAACCGCGCTGCGGCGGACCCCGGTCGGGTCGGCCCGCAGGAGCGCACGGCATTCCGCACGGCCAGTCAGGCCGAGCCGGGTGCCGCGTACGGTCCACCGCTGGCCGAGCTGGATGTGCCGGTCCAGCATGTACCTTCGACGGTCGGTAACGGCGGCACCGGGTGGCGGCAACCACCCGAGCCGCCGTTCGACCCCGACCCGGTCAGTCCGGCGTCGCCGTTCGTGGCGCGCACCGACGAGGCGTACCGGGCCGACGCCGCGGCCGCCGACACGTTGGCCGACGAGCCCGCGGAGCAACCGATCACCCCCGCCGAGGCGGCCCGCGTCGCCCGGCTGCCCGACCCCGTCGAGGTGGTGGACGGGCGACCCCGCTACCACCTGGCCGCGTGTGCGCACCTGATCGGCCGGATTCCCGAGACGCTTCCGGTCGCCGAGGCCGTCGAGCTCGGTTTCACGCCCTGCGCGGCATGTGCGCCGGCCACCGCCCTGCTCACCGACGCCCGGCCGATCTGAGCTGCCGGTGCCCCCGCAGGACGCCCTCACCGTGGCCGTACGGGTGAAGCCGGGCGCCTCCCGGGACGCCGTCGGCGGACGCTTCGACGGCCCGCACGGCCCCGCCCTGGTGATCGCCGTCCACGCGCGTGCGGTGGACGGCCAGGCGACCGAGGCGGCCCGCCGCGCCCTCGCGGCCGCGCTGGGTGTCCGACCGGCGACGGTGTCGCTGCGCACCGGCGCGGCCAGCCGGGACAAGCTCTTCCTCGTAGACCGCCCCGCCCCCGAGCTGTCCGACGTGCTGCGCCGACTGCGCGACGGAGCCGCGGGGTGAGGACCGCCCGGGCCCGGCAACCGTGACGCCCGGGCTGGACATCGCGTTGCTGCTCGGCGCGGCAGTGCTGTTGGTGGCGGTCGGCGCGGTCCGGCTGTCGAGCCGCCTCGGGGTGCCGAGCCTGCTGGTCTACCTGGCGCTCGGCGTGGCCATCGGCGAGGCCGGGCTGGGCATCCGCTTCGACGACGTCGAGCTGACCCGGACCCTCGGTTTCTGCGCGCTGATCGTGATCATCGCCGAGGGTGGCCTCACCGCCCGGTGGAGCACCCTGCGTCCGGTGCTCGGGCTGGCGTCCGCGCTCTCCACGGTCGGTGTGGTCGTCAGCATCGTGCTGGTCGGCGTCGCCGTACACCTGTTGTTGGGTCTGGACTGGCGGTTGGCGCTGCTCTATGGCGCGGTGCTCTCCTCCACCGACGCGGCGGCGGTGTTCGCCACCCTGCGGCGGCTGCGGTTGCCGCCCCGGCTGGTCGCCACGCTCGAGGCCGAGTCGGGCATGAACGATGCCCCGGTGGTGCTGCTGGTGGTGCTGCTGTCGCATCGGGGTCTGTCGCATCCGTGGTGGTACGAGGTCGCGCTGGTCTGTTACGAGCTGGGCGTCGGCGCGGCGGTGGGCGTGGGTGCGGGCCTCGCCGGCACGTGGGCGCTGCGCCGGGCCGCGCTGCCGTCGGCCGGGCTGTACCCGATCGCGGCGGTGGGGATCACCATCCTGGCGTACGCCGCCGGTGCCGTGCTGCACGCCTCGGGCTTCCTCGCCGTCTACGTGGCGGGGGTGCTGCTGGGCAACGCCCGTCTGCCGCACCGGCAGGCGATCCTCGGCTTCGCCGACGGGCTGGCGTGGCTCGCGCAGATCGGGTTGTTCGTCCTGCTCGGGTTGCTGGTCGCGCCGGGCCGGTTGGACGCGGCGGTGCTGCCGGCGGTGGTCGCCGGTCTGGCGCTGGTGCTGCTGGCCCGGCCGCTGTCGGTGGCCGTCTCGGCGTTGCCGTTCCGGGTCGGCCTACGGGAGCAGGTCTTCCTGTCCTGGGCCGGGCTGCGTGGGGCGGTGCCGATCGTGCTGGCCACCATTCCGCTCTCGGAACGGGTGCCGGGAGCGGAACGCCTCTTCGACGCGGTGTTCGTGCTGGTGGTGATCTTCACGCTGGTGCAGACCGGAACGCTCGGTCCGCTGGCCCGTCGGCTGGGGACCACCGCGCCCGCCGAGGCCACCGAGATCCACGTGGAGACCGCCCCGCTCGAGCGGATGCGCGCCGACCTGCTGCAACTCGAGGTGCCTCCGGGCTCCCGGTTGGCCGGCGTGCACGTCGACGAGCTGCGGTTGCCGTTGGGTGCCTCGGTGACCCTGGTGCTGCGCGACGGGGTGGGTTTCGTGCCCGGCCCGGACACTCGGCTGAAGACTGGCGACAGCCTGCTGATCGTCGCCACCGGTGGGGTGCGCGACGCCGCCGAACGGCGGCTGCGGGCGGTCAGCCGACGGGGTCGGCTGGCCCGATGGTTTGGCGAGTACGGAGATGAAGCGGTCGGTTGATCTGCTAGCGTTCCCTTTGCCCCAGTTAGGCAGGGCTCGGGGCGGTTGAGCGGTGCGACGGTGCGCCACGTTGTCGGACGCCTGTACGTTCCGTATTCTTGCCAACCTCCGGAGTGCGCGGCCATTGTTGCCGTGCGCCCCTTTTCGTACTCAGGGGACGCCTCGTCGGCGCCCCCTGACCAGGTGCCGCGACCGCGCGGCTCCCCGGCCGAGGGAGCGACCCATGGCGAAGCCAGCCGACACCAGGACCGCCGGCCGCAAGCCGGTGGCCAAGGCCACCCGCAGCGCGGCGGAGACCGAGAAGATCCGGGCGGCCCTGGCGGCGCGGCGGGACGAGCTGCGCGCCGAGTACGATCAGACGCTGAGCGAGATCACCGAGCTGCAGCGCGATCGGTTGACGGACTCGGCCGGGGACGACCAGGCCGACACCGGCACCAAGACGTTCGAGCGGGAGCAGGAGATCTCTCTCGCCAACAGCATTCTGGAACGGATCACGCAGGTCGAGCGCGCCCTGGAGCGCCTCGACGAGGGTGGTTACGGCTGGTGTGAGCGGTGCGGCAACCCGATCCCGGTCGAGCGCCTCGCCGCCTTCCCGTCGGCCACCCTCTGTGTGACGTGCAAGCAGTTGGAGGAGCGGCGCTGAAAGCCGGTCCCCGTCTGCGATGAGACGGTGAGCGATCACCGCCGAGACACCTCGATGGGGAGCGCATGACCGCAGCACCGCCCGCCGAACCCGGCCGCACCGACCCGGACGGCGGCAAGGCCCGTCCCCGGGCTGTCGCGATCCTCGCCGGAGTGGCCCTGGTGGCCCTGCTGGCCGATTTGGTGACCAAGCACCTCGCGCTGGCCGGCCTCACCGACCGTGAGCCGGTCCGGATACTGGGCGGGCTGATCTACCTGAGCCTGACCCGCAACAGCGGCGCCGCGTGGAGCATCGGGGCGGACTACACCTGGGTGTTCCCGCTGATCACCATCGGTGTGGTCGGCTGGATCGTCTGGATGGCGCTGCGGCTGCGCTCGCTGCCGTGGGCGATCTCCCTCGGTCTGGTACTCGGTGGCGCGCTGGGCAACCTCACGGACCGCATCTTCCGGGCACCCGCCCCCTTCCACGGCCACGTGGTCGACATGATCAGCGTCTTCGGGCCGTACGGCGAGTACTTCCCGGTGTTCAACCTGGCCGACAGTTCGCTCGTCTGCGGCGTGGTGCTGGCCGTACTGCTGGAGCTGACCGGCCGTCAACGCGACGGCCGACGGGCCGGCGGTGACGGCGCCACCGGCGACGCGGACGCCACCGCCGGTGCCGAGCAGAGGGAGCGGGCATGACCTCCGCCTTCGCCGCTGGCGGCGACCACCGATCCCTGCCCGTACCCGACGGCCTCGACGGCATGCGCCTGGACCAGGCCGTGTCCCGGCTGTTCGGTCTCTCCCGGACCGCCGCGGCCGCCCTCGTCGACGCGGGCGACGCCCTCGTCGACGGTACTGCCCGAGCCAACTCCCACAAGGTCAAGGCCGGCTCCTGGCTGGACGTCACGCTGCCGGCCCCGGTCGCGCCGCCGACCGTGGTGCCGCAGGCGGTGCCGGGCCTGCGCGTCGTGTACGCCGACGACGACATCGTCGTGGTGGACAAGCCCGTCGGTGTGGCCGCGCACCCCAGCCCGGGATGGACCGGCCCGTCGGTGATCGGCGCGCTCGCCGCGATCGGCCACCGCATCTCCACCAGCGGCGCCGCCGAGCGCCAGGGCGTGGTGCACCGCCTCGACGTGGGCACCACGGGGATCATGGTGGTGGCCAAGAGCGAGCAGGCGTACACGGCGTTGAAGCGGGCCTTCAAGTACCGCGAGGTCGACAAGGGGTACCACGCCGTGGTGCAGGGTCACCTGGACCCGCTGCGGGGCACCGTCGACGCGCCGATCGACAGGCACCCCACCCACGACTACCGCTGGGCGGTGGTGTCCGGCGGCAAGCCGAGCATCACCCACTACGACACCATCGAGGCGTTCCCGGCCGCCAGCCTTGTCGACGTCCGGTTGGAGACCGGCCGGACCCACCAGATCCGGGTGCACTTCTCCACCCTGCGGCACCCCTGTGTGGGCGACCTCACCTACGGTGCCGACCCCACCCTCTCGGCCCGTCTCGGACTGTCCCGTCAGTGGTTGCACGCCCGCGAACTGAGCTTTTTGCATCCCCGTTCGGGGGACGAGGTCCGGTTCGTCAGCGACTACCCTGACGATCTGGAACGTGCGCTTGAGATCCTGCGTGACTGAGCGGCGACCACCCGACATCGATCCGACGAGGGGATTTCGCCCGTGCGCGCCGGCGACCTGCTGCGGCAGCTGGACCAACGGCTGCTGCCGCCGCTGACCCGGGCGGTGGCCCGTCTCGGTGAGCGTCCGACGCGCTCCGGGGCGCTCACCTGGGTCGCCGTGCTCTCGGCGGCGGCGGTGCTGGGCACGGCCCTCTGGACGGTCGACGACGCTCCGGTGAGCGACCCGACCGTGGGCGAGGTGACCCGCGTGGGGGTGGCCGACGGCGACTCCGTCCCGGGCTACCTCAGCTCCGCGGCGGCTGACCTGGCCGCACTGGGTCCGACCGCTCCGGCCGCCGTGGACGGCACGTACGCGTTGGTGACGCTCGACGCGTACGTGCCGCCGCACCGACTGGCGACGGTGCTCGGCGACGTCCCGGTCTCGACGGTCTTCGGGCGGGTGCCGCTGCCCGGTCGGCAGACCGAGATCGTCCGGATGCCCGCCCTGCGGGTACCCGACGACGTGGTCGCGCAGATGGAGCGGGTGGCCGCGCGCAAGGACGGCGAGGCCGCCGACTACCGGGCGCGGGCCGCCGCGGTGCGCGGCGACGGCGCCGCCGAGCGTGAGCTTCGCGAGCGGTACGTCGTCGGCGCCGACGTGGCGAGCGCCGAGGCGCGGGCATACCGCGCCGGGTGCGCCTGCGTGTACGCGGCGGTGGTGCGCGCGGCACCGGAGGCGTTGCGCCGGGTGGCCTCCCGTCCGGACGTGCGGGCCGTCGATCCGGCGCCCGAGGTGTACCGACTCGACCGTACGGTCTTCACGCCGCCACTGCCCGAGCAGAGCGACGTGGTCCGGCCGCCGGTCGACACCGGGCCGAGCCCGACGCCGACGCCGCGCGCGAGCGACGGGTCGACGCCGGGCACACCGAGGCCGCCGGTGCCGATGGGCGAATCGTCGGAACCCGCACCGCTCGTAACGATTGCGCCACCCGAGCCGTCGTCGGTGGAGGCCACCGAGCCTGCCCCGCCAACTGTCACCACCTCCCCGGACGCGACCGGCGCCGGCTTGGTGGCACCCTCCCCGTCGTGATCTACGCCGGGTGGCGTGCGTCCTCAGGTGTGGTCCGAATAGGGTTTGGTTCGTAGCCTGTCAGGCAGAGAGCGATGGCGCTGGGAGGGCGGGCCGTGGAGGGCAGCGAGACCGGCTGGGGCCGGCCGGCCGAACCAGCGCCGAGGTGGCGGGCGCTGCTCGACCGTGCCCGGCTGGGCGGTCGGGCAGCGGAGCAGCCCGAGCCCGAGCGCCGGACCGACGAGGCGCCCCCGGACCCACTGCCGCGACGCGCGGCCCCCAACGGCTACGCGGGGCGCGCGCCGGCCATCGGGCATCCGGCTGATCTGTCGTACGGCCAGGAGCCCGGCTACCGGGCCGAGGCGACGTACCGGGTCGACCCCGCCTACCGTGCCGAGCCGGACTATCGTGCCGAGCCGGCGTACCGCTCGGAGCCGGACTATCGCGCCGAGCCGGCGTACCGGTCCGAGCCGGCGTACCGTGCCGAGCCGGACTATCGTGCCGAGCCGGCGTACCGGTCCGAGCCGGACTATCGCGCCGAGCCCGCGTACCGTGCCGAGCCCGCCTACCAGCCCGAGCCGGACTACCGCGCCGAGCCGACGTACCGTGCCGAGCCCGGTCACCGTGCCGAACCCACCTACCGCGCCGACCCGGGCTATCCGGCCGAGCCCGAGCCGCCGCACCGGGCCGAGCCGGAATCGCGGTACGCCATCCTGGACAACGGCTACCGGCAGGGCAACCCCGCCGGGGAGTCGCGGTACGCGCTGCTGGAGACCGGTTACCAGCCGGAGACCGGCTATCCGGCCTCCGCGCCGCCGCTGACACCGCGGGCCCCCGCAGTCGCGCCGCCACCGGTCGCGCCGCCACCGGTCGCGCCGTCACCGGTCGTGCCGCCGCCCGCCCTGCCGGTCACCACGGCCCCGGGCTCGGCCCTCGCCGAGCGCGGCTACCCGGCCCGGATCGAGTGGCGTCCGCAGGGCGTCGACCAGGAGCTGGAGCGCTCCACCGGCGTGCTCCGCCGCGACCTGGGCACACCTCGGGTCTTCGCCTTCGCCAACCCCAAGGGCGGGGTGCACAAGACAACCGCCACGGTGCTCGCCGCCGCCACCATCGGCAGCGTGCGGGGGCGGGGCGTACTGGCCTGGGACGACAACGAGCTGCGCGGCACCCTCGGACTGCGCGCCGGCAGCGCCCGTCATGCCCGCACCATCCGGCACCTGATCAGCGACCTCGCCCAGATCGAGATCCTGGAGAGCGAGACCCTGCTGGAGCGGCTGGACGACTACCTGCGGCACGCCTCCGACGGCTCGTACGACGTGCTGGCGGGCGAGGAGAGCCCGCGCTTCGCCCAGCGGCTCGACAAGTTCACCGTCAAGCGGGTCCTCGAGCTGCTGCGGCGTACGCACGACGTGATCTGCGTGGACACCGGCAACAACGTGGAGAGCGCCAACTGGCGCACCGTGATGCACGCCGCCGACCAACTGGTGGTGACCACGGTGCCCCGCGAGGACGCGGCGTTCAGCGCCGACTGGATGCTCGACCTGCTGCACGAGGAGGGGATGGGCGAACTGGCCGACAACGCGGTCACCCTCATCTCCTGCCCGACCCCCGGCCGCTCGTCCCTCCAGGACGACCTGGAACGGCACTTCGCCACGCGTACCCGCGCGGTGGCCGTGGTGCCGTACGACCCGGCGTTGGAGACCGGCTCGTCGATCGAATACCACCAGCTCCAGCCGGAGACCCGTGAGGCGTGGCTGCGCGCCGCGGCGGCCATGGCCGAGCCGTTCGCCCGGTGAGCTGGTTCGCCGCCACCGGCGCTCCGGTCGGTAGCGGGGCCTGAGAGGATCATCGGGTGAGCCCGGACAACTCCGACCCTGAGCGGCCCGCCGAGACCCCCGACGACCGGCCCGCGCCACCCCGGGCGTCGGCCGTGCCGCCGACGCCCAGCGGGTCGACCACGCCGTCTGCGCCGAGCGATTCGGCGATGTCCGCCGAGTCGACCGTGCCGCCCGCGTCGAGCGCGCCGGCCTGGCCGCCGCTCGGGTCCGACCCCGACGGGAATCCCGCCTCGTCGGCGTACCAGAGCCCGCTGGAGCTGACCTTCGACGAGCCGCGCCGGCCGCTGCGGACGGTGACCACGGTGCTCGGCGCCGCGCTCGCCCTGGCCGTGCTGGGCGCGCCACTCGGGCTGCTCTGGGCGGCGCTCGCGCCGGACACCCCGGTGCTCAAGGTCGCCGAGGGCGCGATCTACGCAGAGCCCCAGCCGGAGCAGCCGATCGCCGCGGACGGCTGGTTCAGCCTGCTCGGGGTGGCGTTCGGCGTGCTCGCGGCGCTGGCCCTGTGGTTCCTGCTGCGCCGGAGACGCGGGCCCGTTGGGCTGCTCAGCGCGGTGCTGGGCGCGCTGGCCGCCGCCCCGGTGGCCTGGCAGGTGGGACGTCGGGTCGGGCTGGCGACCTTCGAGCGGCTGTTGGAGACCGCCCCGGCGGGGCAGGCCTTCACCAAACCGGCCGACCTGCGGGCCGGTGGAATCGACTGGCTCCTGCACGTGCTGCCCGTGCCGCACGGCAACCTGCTGCTGCCGGCGTTCGGCGCCGCCGCCACGTACACCCTGCTGGCGGGCTGGTCCCGCTGGCCGTCGTTGCGTCCGGAGCCGGAACCGGCGGAATTCAGTTGGGTGTCGGCGGGGACGCCAGCTCCGACAACGGCACCGGAACCGCCCGCACCTGGCGCAGGAGAGCCGCCTCGCGGTTGAGCAGGCGCAGCTCGGCGCGCAGCCGGGCGGCGGTGTCGTCGATCGCGAGGAGCCGCTGCCGGTCGTCGACGGTCAGAGCTGCGGTGGCCGCCACCAGGTGCGACAGCACCGTCGGGTCCTCCGGAAGCTGCTCGGAGATCTCCTCCGGGTCGGGGCGGATCAACCCCAGGTACTGCCGGAACACGGCGATCACCCGGGTGGCGAGCAGGTCGGCCACCTCGTCCGGCCCGTTGGCCTCGGGCAGCCACTCCACCGCGGCCGTCAGGTAGGGCGTGGAGGCGTCGTCGACGTCGGCGATCCGGAAGCGGCGCCGGCCCACCGTGACGATGTCGAAGCCGCCGTCGGCCAGCTCGGTGACCTGGCGCAGCTCGGCGGTGCACCCCACCTCGTGCAGGGTGACGTCACCGACACCGTTGCCGGTGCGGGCGCCGGGCCCGGTGGGGGCGACCTCCCAGCCGGCCTGGATGGCCACCACGCCGAACTCACGCGGCGCGCCCTCGGGCAGATCGACCAGATGCCGCACCAGGGCGCGGTAGCGCTCCTCGAAGATGTGCAGCGGCAGCACCAACCCGGGAAAGAGCACCGTTGCGAGCGGAAACACCGGCAGCCGTGCGGTCACGTCGTCGAGCCTAACCAATCGCGCCCGCGACGGCGTGGCCCGGCTCACCGTCCCGCCGTGCGGGCGGCTGGGGTGGGCGACGGGCGGGCCGCCTAGACTCCTTAGAGTGCTGAATCGGATCGACCTGCGCGAGGGTCTCGGTGACCCGCGCCGTCTGCTGCCCCGTGCCCAGCTCGACGTGTCGGTGGCCGTCGAGCGGATCAAGCCGCTCGTCGAGGCGGTCCGTGAGCATGGGTACCCGGCGATCCGGGAGGCCAGTGTCCGGTTCGACGGCATCTCGCCGGACGTGCTGCGGGTGCCCGTCGAGGCGATCACGGAGGCCGAGGGGGTGCTCGACCCGGCGGTGCGTGCCGCGCTGCTGGAGTCGATCAGCCGGGCCCGCAAGGTGCACGCCGACCAGCGGCGTACCGACCACGTCACCCAGGTGGTGCCCGGCGGCACCGTCACCGAGCGGTGGCTGCCCGTCGACCGGGTCGGCCTCTACGTCCCCGGCGGTCTGGCCATGTACCCGTCGACGGTGGTGATGAACGTGGTCCCGGCGCAGGCGGCCGGCGTGCGCTCGTTGGTGGTGGTCAGCCCGCCGCAGAAGGACAACGGCGGCCTGCCCGACGCCCGGGTGCTCGCCGCGTGCGCGCTGCTCGGCGTCGACGAGGTGTACGCGGTCGGCGGTGCGCAGGCGGTCGCGATGCTGGCGTACGGGTCTGCCGTCGACCCGGGTGGCGAACTGCGCTGCGAGCCCGTCGACCTGGTCACCGGCCCGGGCAACATCTGGGTGACGGCCGCCAAGCGGTTGCTGCGCGGTGTGGTCGGCATCGACGCTGAGGCCGGCCCGACGGAGATCGCCATCCTGGCCGACGACAGCGCCGACCCGGCGCACGTCGCCGCCGACCTGATCAGCCAGGCCGAGCACGATCCACTCGCGGCGAGCGTGCTGGTCACCCCCTCCCTGGCGCTCGTCGAGGCCGTCGAGGCGGAGCTGTCCCGGCAGGTGCCGGCCACCAAGCACGCCGAGCGGGTGACGACGGCACTGACCGGCGAGCAGAGCGGCGTGGTCCTGGTCGACGACCTGGAGGCGGGGCTACGGGTCGTCGACGCGTACGCGGCCGAGCACCTGGAGATCCAGACCGTCGACGCCCGCCAGTGGGCGCTGCGGGTGCGAAACGCTGGAGCGATCTTCGTGGGTGCCTGGTCGCCGGTGTCGCTCGGCGACTACTGCGCCGGCTCCAACCACGTGCTGCCCACCGGCGGCTGCGCCCGGCACTCGTCCGGTCTGTCGGTGCAGTCGTTCCTGCGCGGGGTGCACCTGATCGAGTACACCGAGGCCGCGTTGCGTGACGTCGCGCCGCACGTCGTCACCCTGGCGAACGTGGAGGACCTGCCGGCGCACGGTCAGGCCGTGCAGGCCCGCTTCCCGGGAGCGTCGGCGTGAGCGATCTCGACGATCTGCCGATCCGCGACGACCTGCGGGGGCTGACGCCGTACGGGGCGCCGCAGCTCGACGTGGCGGTGCGACTCAACACCAACGAGAACTCGTACCCGGTGCCGGAGCCGGTCGTCGAGGCGATCGGCAAGGCGCTCGCGGCGGAACTGCGCGACCTCAACCGCTACCCGGACCGGGACGCGGTGGCGCTGCGCGCCGACCTGGCCGGCTATCTCGGGCACGAACTCACCGTCGAGCAGGTGTGGGCGGCGAACGGCTCCAACGAGATCCAGCAGCAGCTTCTCCAGGCGTTCGGAGGGCCGGGACGCAGCGCGCTGGGCTTCGTCCCGGCGTACTCGATGCACCCGCTGCTGTCCCTCGGCACCGGCACCCGGTGGGTGCCGGCGCGGCGCGGCGTCGACTTCGGGCTGACGGCCGCCGAGGCGGTCGCCCAGGTCCGCGAGCACCAGCCCGACGTGGTCTTCCTCTGCTCACCGAACAACCCGACCGGCACCGCCCTGGACCCGGCGGTCGTGGCCGCCGTGCTCGACGTCGCGCCCGGAATGGTGGTCGTCGACGAGGCGTACGCCGAGTTCGCCCGGCCCGGCACGGTCAGCGCCCTCGCGGTGCTGCCCGGCCACCCGCGGCTCGTGGTGACCCGCACGATGAGCAAGGCGTTCGGCTTCGCCGGTGGCCGGCTCGGCTACCTGGCCGCCGACGCGGCGGTGGTGCGGGCGGTGCAGCTCGTCCGCCTGCCCTACCACCTGTCCGCCCTGACCCAGGCCGCCGCCCGGGCGGCCCTGGCCCACCGCGACGCCCTGCTCGGTACGGTGGCTGCGGTCATGGCGCAGCGGGACCGGATCGTGGCGACGCTGCGCGGTCGCGGTCTGCGGGTGGCCGACAGCGACGCCAACTTCGTGCTGTTCGAGGTCGGCGGCGACCAGGCCGTCGTCTGGCGCGCCCTGCTGGAGCAGGGTGTGCTGGTTCGTGACGTCGGCCTGCCCGGCTGGCTGCGCGTGACAGCCGGCACGCCCGCCGAGACCGATGTTTTCTTGACTGCGATGGAGACCCTGTGATGAGTCGGACCGCCCGGGTGGAGCGGATCACCAAGGAGACCAAGGTCCTCGTCGAGATCGACCTCGACGGCACCGGCGCCGCCGAGATCAGCACCGGTGTGGGCTTCTACGACCACATGCTCCACCAGATCGCCCGGCACGGCGGCTACGACCTGACCGTCCGCACGGTGGGCGACCTGGAGATCGACGCACACCACACGATGGAGGACACGGCGCTCGCGCTGGGTGCCGCGTTCGACCAGGCGTTGGGCGACAAGGCCGGCATCCGGCGGTACGGGTCGGCGACCGTTCCGATGGACGAGGTGCTGGTCCGGGCCGCGGTGGACCTGTCCGGCCGCCCGTACGTGGTGCACGACGAGCCTGTCCTCGCGCCGTACATCGGCCCGGTGTACCCGACCAGCATGACCCGGCACATCTGGGAGTCGTTCGGCCAGGCGGCCCGGGTCACGCTGCACGTCGACGTGCTGCGGGCGGCGCGTCCCGGTGGCAACCCGGACGCGCACCACGTGGTGGAGGCCCAGTTCAAGGCGGTTTCCCGGGCGCTGCGGGAGGCCACCGCGATCGACCCGCGGGCGGCGGGCGCGATCCCGAGCACGAAGGGCGCCCTCTGATGAGCGCGAGGAGTGCAGCGCAGCGGAGCCCCGCAGTCGCGAATGGAAGGTGGCTCTGATGGGAGCCGCGTTGCCGACGTTGCTGCTGATCCTGGCCGGGGTGCTGGTGGGTGGGGCGTGGTCGCTGCACCGACAGGGCGCTCCGCGTGGCGCCGTCGTGGTCACCGGGCTGCTGGCGCTGCTCGCCACGGCGGCCGGGGTGCTCCGGCTTATTCCGGGGTCGGGGTCGTGACCCCCGACGTGGTGGTGCTCGACTACGGCTCGGGCAACCTGCGCTCGGCGGAGCGGGCCCTCGAAGCGGCCGGCGCGACCGTCCGGGTGACCGACGACCTGGCCGCGGCGGCCGCCGCCGATGGTCTGGTGGTGCCGGGCGTGGGCGCGTACGCCGCCTGCATGGCGGGTATCGACGCGCTGGGCGCGGGGCCGGTGATCGCGGAGCGGGTGGCCGCGGGTCGGTCGGTGCTCGGCATCTGCGTGGGCATGCAGGTGCTCTTCGAACACGGCGAGGAGCACGGGGTGGTGACCAAGGGCCTCGGGCTGCTGCCCGGCGGGGTGATCCGGTTGGCCGCGCACCGCCTCCCGCACATGGGCTGGAACACGGTCCGCGCACCCCGGGGGTCGGTGCTGTTCGCCGGGTTGTCGGCCGAGAGCCGGTTCTACTTCGTGCACTCGTACGCGATGGGTGACCCGGCGGCGCTGGCGGGCGCGGGCGCGCTGGTGACCACGGCCCACCACGACACCGACTTCGTGGCGGCGGTGGAGCGCGGGCCGCTGTCGGCGGCGCAGTTCCACCCGGAGAAATCCGCCGACACCGGTGCCGCGTTGCTGCGCAACTGGCTCGCCACCCTGCCCGCCGGTGGCTGAGCGCCGACGCCGTCCGTCGTCGGATCGGCGGGCGTCGCGGTGAGTCGCGAGCGCGCGCGTCGGCGGGCGGAACGTGAGGCGGAGCTGGCACGGGAGCGGGCGGTCCGGCAGCGCCGGGTGGCACGTCGCCAGCGCCGCCGCGCGGTCCTGCGCCGGTTGGCGCCGCAGGTCCGACGGGGTCGTACGGGCCGGCTGGCCCGGCACTCGCGGGGTGAGCGCGCCGCGATCGTGCTGCTCACCGGGGCGGCGATGATTCTGATCTGGACGTTCGTCGACGATCTGGCGCTGCGTGTCGCGCTGATCGTCCTGTTGCTGCTCGTACTGCCGGCGATCGTGGTGATCGCCCTGGACCGTCGTACCTGATCGAGGAGAAGACCGTGAGCCTGACCCTGTTACCCGCCGTGGACGTCGCCGACGGCCGGGCCGTCCGGCTCGTGCAGGGCGCCGCCGGCAGCGAGAGCGTCTACGGCGACCCGCTGGACGCGGCGTTGGCGTGGCAGCGCGACGGCGCGGAGTGGATCCACCTGGTCGACCTGGACGCGGCGTTCGGCCGGGGCACCAACGCGCACCTGCTCGCCGAGGTGGTGCGTCAGTTGGACGTGCAGGTGGAGTTGTCCGGTGGCATCCGCGACGACGAGTCGCTGCGCGCCGCGCTGGGCACCGGGGCGAGCCGGGTGAACATCGGCACCGCCGCCCTGGAGAACCCGGAGTGGTGTGACCGGGTGGTGGGGGAGTACGGCGACCGGGTCGCCATCGGGTTGGACGTACGGGGTCAGACGTTGTCCGCGCGGGGTTGGACCCGCGACGGCGGTGACCTGTACGAGGTGTTGGAGCGCCTGGACAAGGCGGGTGCCACCCGGTACGTGGTCACCGACATCACCAAGGACGGCACCATGCGCGGGCCGAACCTGGATCTGCTGCGGGACGTGTGCGCGCGTACCGACCGTCCGGTGATCGCCTCCGGTGGCGTGTCCACCTTGGACGACCTGCGGGCGCTGGCCACGCTGGAGCCGCTGGGTGTGGAGGGCGTGATCGCCGGCAAGGCCCTGTACGCGGGCGCGTTCACGGTGTCCGAGGCGCTGCGCACCCTGGCCGAGGCGTGACGGTCACCCGGCTGGGCTCGGGAGGGCCGTGGGAGCAGAGTTACGGCTACTCCCGGGTGGTCCGGGCCGGTGACCTGGCCCTCACGGCGGGCTGCACGGCCACGGTGAACGGTCGGGTGGTACATGTCGGGGACGCGGCCGCGCAGACCGCCTAGGCGTTGCGGATCGGGGTGGCGTCGGTGGCGGTCGTCACGGCCGCACTCCGCACTGATAGGTTGTGCACAACTTAGTTGCGGACTACGGTTCAACGGTGACCGATGACCTGGTGCTGCGCCGGCAGGTGTGCTTCGCGCTCTACGCCGCGTCACGCGCCCTCACCGACGTGTACCGGCCGATCCTCGACGAGGCCGGGCTGACCTACCCGCAGTACCTGGTGCTGCTGGTGCTCTGGGAACGCCCCGACGACCCGCCCACGGTGTCTGAGCTGGGCACCGAGCTGCGGCTCGACTCCGGCACCCTCTCGCCGCTGCTCAAGCGGCTGGAGAACGCCGGACTGGTGGCGCGTCAGCGTTCGGCGCGCGACGAACGGCGGGTCGAGGTCAGCCTCACCGAGCAGGGTCGGGCGCTGCGCGAGCGGCTGTGCGGCGTCCCGCTGCGGATCGCGCAGGCCACCGGACTCGGCATCGACGAGCTTGTCGCGCTGCGCGACACCCTCACCCGGGTCACCGAGACCATCCACCGACAGAAGGAGCAGTGACCACCATGCAGGTTCTCTACACCGCGTCCGCGACCGCCACCGGTGACGGCCGCGACGGCCACGTCGAGACCTCCGACGGCACGTTCGCCCTGGACCTGGCGTCGCCGAAGGAGCTGGGTGGCGCGGGCGGCGCCGCCAACCCGGAGCAGCTCTTCGCCGCCGGCTACGCGGCCTGCTTCCACAGCGCACTGCGCATCGTCGGCCGCCGCGCCAAGGCCGACGTGACCGGCTCCGTCGTCTCCGCCGAGGTCGGCATCGGCCCGAACGGCAGCGGTGGCTTCGGGCTCACCGCGCAGCTCGTCGTCGACCTGCCGGCCGTTCCTCGGGAGACCGCCGAGCAGCTCGTCGAGCAGGCTCACCAGGTCTGCCCGTACTCGAACGCCACCCGCGGCAACATCGACGTCGCGCTGACCGTCCGCGAGGCCCTGGCCGCCTGACCGGCGCGGACCCCGCCCCCATCCGCGTACGAGAGGACGACCACCCGATGACCAGCAATCGCGAGATCCACCTGGCCCGCCGCCCCGAGGGCTGGCCCACCGAGGACACCTTCCGGCTCGTCGAGACCGACGTCCCGACGCCCGGACCGGGCCAGATCGTGGTCCGCAACCAGTACGTCTCCGTCGACCCGTACATGCGGGGACGGATGAACGACGTCAAGTCGTACGTGCCGCCGTTCGCGCTCGACGCCCCGCTCGACGGGGCCGCCGTCGGCGAGGTGGTGGCCAGCGAGTCACCCGACATCTCCGTGGGCGACACCGTCCTGCACGGGCTCGGCTGGCGGGAGTACGCGCTGCTCGACGCCAACCGTGCGCGCACGGTCGACGCGAGCATCGCCCCGGCCAGCGCGTACCTGAGCGTGCTCGGCATGCCCGGCCTGACCGCGTACGCCGGCCTGCTGGAGGTCGCCGCCCTGAAGCCCGGCGAGACGGTCTTCGTCTCCGCCGCGGCCGGCTCGGTCGGCAGCCTGGTGGGCCAGATCGCCAAGCTCAAGGGCGCGGGCCGGGTGATCGGCAGCGCCGGCTCGGCCGCGAAGGTCGAGCGGCTCCGGGCGCTCGGCTTCGACGCCGCGTTCGACTACCACGACGGGTCGGTCCGCGACTCGTTGCGCACGGCCGCCCCGGACGGCATCGACGTGTACTTCGACAACGTCGGCGGCGACCACCTGGAGGCGGCGATCTCGGCCATGAACCTGCACGGCCGGGTCGCGATCTGCGGCATGATCGCGCAGTACAACGCCACCGAGCCGCCGGCCGCGCCGCGCAACCTGGCGCTGGTCATCGGCAAGCGGCTCACCCTGCGCGGGTTCCTGGTCAACGACCACAACGACGTGCGCGCGACGTTCGTCCAGGACGTGGCCGGCTGGCTGCGCGAGGGCAAACTCTCGTACGACGAGACGGTCGTCGACGGCATCGAGAACGCCCCGGCGGCGTTCCTGGGCCTGCTGCGCGGCGAGAACCTGGGCAAGATGCTCGTCCGGGTGTGACGTGGACGTCCTGCACGGCGATCGGCCCCTCGGGTCGGCCGCCGCGCCGCACGCGGAGGATAGGGTGACGGCATGACGGTGGCGGTACGGGTGATCCCCTGTCTCGACGTGGACGCCGGGCGGGTGGTCAAGGGGGTCAACTTCCTCGACCTGCGCGACGCCGGCGACCCGGTCGAGCTGGCCGCCGCGTACGACCGGGCCGGCGCCGACGAGTTGACCTTCCTCGACGTCACCGCGTCCTCCAGTGACCGGGGCACCATGCTCGACGTGGTGCGCCGCACCGCCGAGTCGGTCTTCATCCCGCTGACCGTCGGGGGCGGGGTCCGGCAGGTCGGCGACGTCGACACGCTGCTGCGCGCCGGGGCCGACAAGGTCGGCGTGAACACCGCCGCCATCGCGCGGCCGGAGCTGATCGCCGAGATCGCCGACCGGTTCGGCCGGCAGGTGCTCGTGCTCTCCCTCGACGTACGCCGTGCGCCGGCCGGCGGCACGCCCAGCGGGTTCGAGGTCACCACCCACGGTGGCCGACGCGGCACCGGCATCGACGCGGTCGGCTGGGCCCGGCAGGTCGCCGAGCTGGGCGCAGGGGAGATCCTGCTCAACTCGATGGACGCCGACGGCACCAAGGCGGGCTTCGACCTGGAACTGATCGGCGCGGTGCGGGCGGTGGTGGACGTACCGGTCGTCGCCAGCGGCGGCGCCGGCGAGGTGGCGCACTTCCCGCCCGCGATCGGGGCCGGGGCCGACGCGGTCCTCGCGGCCAGTGTCTTCCACTTCGGCGAGCTGACCGTCGGCGAGGTCAAGGACGCCCTGCGCCGCAGCGGCCACCCGGTGCGCTAGGCCGTGTGTCAAGGTCCTCGGTCGAGCAGAGGGGCGGACGGCGGACACCACGATGAGGGTGATGCCTGTGAGTCATCTTGATGACCCACAGGCATCACGCTCAATGGAGGGGGCGGCTCCGATCCGGCCGGACCACGGGCCCGCGAGCGACGGTTCACCAGCGGCCGAAACGGTCGGTCCTCTCGGCCTCCGCAGGCCGGCCAGGGGCTTTGACACACGGCCTAGCGGGCTCATACCGGAGGAAGACCACATGAAGCGCGACTTCCTGACCACCGCCACCTGGCGCAAGAGCAGCCGCAGCTTGAACGAAAATGCGCAGTGCGTCGAAGTCGCTCTGGCGTCGCACGCGGTCGGCATCCGTGACTCCAAGGCCCCGTGCGGCCCGTCCCTGGTCGTGACCGTGGCGGCGTGGCGGGCATTCATCGACGGGGTCAAGCACGCCAACCCGCGGCCCTGACTCACGCGACTCGAACATCGACGCCGCTGATCCGCTGTGGCTGCCGCCGTGTCGATGTGCTGTTGAGCGGTATACCTCAGAGGTATGGATATGACTCTCTGGTATACCGCTCACGACCGCATCCGCCCTCCACGGAGGTGACCGAGGGTCACCGCCGACCGTCGGCGCAGGGTGACGGCGCACCCAGATGGTACGCGTCGTGCGCGACCAAATCTGCGAATGCTCCCGCCCAGGCCCAGCACCGGGCGCGTGTGCCGCAGACCGGGCATCGCCCGTGACGCGGCTCGTGCTCGGCCAGAATCCGCCACCAGCAGGTGAGTAGTTGTTCGGCGGCGGATGCACTCACCGCGCTCCACCCATGTTCGCTCGGATCGCCGCGACCGATACCTGTGCCTCGAAGCACCACCCGCCCGCACACTCCGGAATGGGGCTGGCACACGTGTGCCCCCGCATCCGCACCATGCCGCCGGCCGGCTGCTGGTCTACGACCACCGCCCACACCAGTTCGTCGCGGTTGGTGGGATTGGGGATGATCTCCCGTGCCAGCAGGTGCAGCAGGGTGCCCGCAGGCACCTGAAGGCTTTCGGTCATGCTCGGCTCCGAGGGCAATAGGTGTGGGTACCACCCGAACGGCAGAGACAGTTCCGCCACTCCCGCCGGAAGCGGCTCTGTCAGCGGGGCTGACACGTCGAGCCTGGCCGATAAGCTGCCCATACGGCAGGCGTGCGCGGTGTGCACACGCTCCTGCACACGCTGGGAGCCGACTATGGACGCCTTCGGGAAGTTGCTCAGGCAGCATCGAGAGAGCGCCGGACTGTCCCTGCGACAGCTCGGTGTGCGGCAACTCGCCGACCTCGCCCAGCGGTTGCCGGCCACGATCGTGCGTGACGTGGAGTCGCTGTGGGGGTGGCCGGAGCATCGGGTCCACCACACCGAATCGTGGGTGTACACCCACGCCGGCCGGCTGGCCGACGCCGAGGTCGCGCAGGATCTGGCCCTCGGCCTGTATCCGGGCTCGCAGGCGCGGCTACGTGCCCAGGTGCAACTGCATCAGGCAGCCCGGCTGATTCGGGGCGGCCACATCCCGGACGGACTGCGGCACGCCGCCGACAGTCTCGACGCACTGCCGCCCCACCTGCACAACAACTCGCTGCGCTCAGTTGCCGCCCAGGTCACGAGTGCGGTACCCGCAGTGGAACGGGCCCGGCCCGCGTTCGCTGATCTCGCCGACCGGATTCGGGCCTAGGCTCCTCCGCCGTGCCCGTCACGTACACCGTGCACACCCCCGAATCGGCGACGACCGTGTTTGCGGCGCTGATGCGTTTGTACGCGATCGTCTACGCGGAGCCGCCGTACGACGAGGGACCGGAGCAGGTGGCCGGTTTCGCCGACGGCTTGCCCGACGAGTCCCGACGCCCGGGGTTCACCCTCGTGGTCGCCGAGGACGCAGGCGTGCTGGTGGGTGCGGCGTACGGATGGACGATGTCCGCCGGACGGTGGTGGGCGCGCGCCGACGTCGAGCCTCCCGCCGACCTGCGGGCCGCCGACAAGTTCGCGGTGATGGAGTGGGTCGTTCATCCCGATCGGCGCGGTGCGGGAATCGGTGCGGAGCTCATCGGTCGGCTCCTCGACGGGCGGCCCGAACGGTGGGCGACCCTCGCGGCCAACCCGGCGGCACCCGCCCGCGCCATCTACCAGCGGGCGGGGTGGCAGCGGGTCGGCGGATCGGCGATGCCCGACGGCACGCCCATGCACCTGCTTGTCCTACGGCTACCCGCCGCGCCCGTCCGGCGCCCCCGCTGACCCCCACCCGCGCCAATCGGCGCGGCTTCACCGTCAAAATCTTGGACACTTTCCGTTAGCTGCTAACGGAAAGTGTCCAAGATCTGCATTCGGTTTCAGTGGCCGCCGGAGTGGTCCTCGGGTGACCGGCGGGGGGTGGGGATCGAGCGGACCGCGTACTCCTGCACGGCGGCCGCGTGGTCGGCCTCCTCCAGGATCCAGTCGGCGCTGCCGGGCGCGTGCCGGCGGCTGAGCACCCCCTGGACCGTGTCCACCATGGTGGCGACGCCGGCGCGGGGACGGCTGCGCCAGAGCTGCTCACCCTCCGTGGTGATGCGGAACCACCCGTCGGCGACGGTGACCAGGCCCGCGCCGACCAGCCGTTGGACCGCGGCCTCCACCTCGTGTCGTTCGGGGATCGCGTGGTTGAGATGGTCGGCGGTGGACAGCACGTCGGTCAGACGTACCCCCTCCGGCCGGCGGCTGGTCGCGGAGCGTCGGTGCCGTCCGGCCCCGCTCGCGATGACCAACGACACGAAGATCCATGCGTCGCTCCAGCGCCAACCGTTCTCCCCCATGCAGTGATGATGACGGCGAGCGACGCGGAAGGGAACACCCACCCTCCAACGAGCCCGCTTCCACCAGCGCGGCGTGCCGGTCGGTGAACGGTCGGTGAGCGCTCAGGCGGCCGGAGCGTGCGAGGGATCACCGGCAGTGACCGCCGGTTCGTCGTCGACGTCGTCCTTGGCCGGGGGCACCGCGACGAGCGGGATGAAGAACTGCGCCAGGGGGCCGATGGCCAGCGCGTACGCGATGGTGCCCAGGCCGACCGTGCCGCCGAGCAGCCAGCCCAGCGCGAGCACGGTGATCTCGATGACGGTCCGCACCAGCCGCACCGAGAAGCGGGGATGACGGGCGACGAAGCCGGTCATCAGCCCGTCGCGTGGGCCCGGACCCAGGCGGGCGCCGAGGTAGAGCGCGGTGGCGGCGCCGTTGGCGACGATCCCGGTGATCAACAGGGCGATGCGGACGCCGAGGGGGCCACCGGTGGTCAGCAGGGCCAGGGTGGCGTCCACCACCAGGCCGACCACCAGCACGTTGCTGACGGTGCCGAGGCCGGGCCGCTGTCGTAGCGGGATCCACAGCAGCAGCACCAGGGCGCCGACGCCGATGGTGACCGTGCCGAAGGAGAGCCCGGTCAGTCTGGACAACCCCTGGTGGAAGACGTCCCACGGGTCGAGGCCCAGGCCGGAGCGGACCATCAGGGCCATGCTCACCCCGTAGAGGACGAGGCCGGCGTAGAGCTGGCTGAGCCGTCGGACCGGCCGCTCCCGGAGATTGCCAATCAGTGCCATGCATGCCACTCTAGGTGCCAATCCTCCCGGAGGAAGAAGCCAATATCCGAGGAGTGGCCATGAGCGGTCAGGTTCGAGGGGTCCAATTAGCGCGGCTGCTGGGGCAGTGGCACGCGCTGCCGGGCCGTCGCCGCAGCCCCGACTACGCGGCGCTCGCCGGTGCGGTACGCGGGCTGCTCGCCGACGCCCGGCTCCCCCTGGGCGTGCGGCTGCCGGCGGAACGTGAGCTGGCCGAGGCGCTGCGGATCAGCCGTACCACGGTCACCGCCGCGTACCGGGAACTGCGCGAGACCGGCCACCTGGCCAGCCGCCGGGGCGCCGGCAGTTGGACGATGCTGCCCGGCAACCACCGGGTCGCCAGCACCGGCCTGTGGACCCCGCTGGACGACCGGGACATGATCGACCTCGGCGTCGCCGCCCTGGCCGCCCCGCCCCAACTGCTCGGGGCCGCCCGGGCCGCCGTCGAGGACCTGCCCCGCTACCTGGGCGGCGCCGGTTACCACCCGACCGGCATCGCCGAGCTGCGCGAGGCGGTGGCCGACGGCTACACCGCGCGGGGCCTGCCCACCTCGGCCGACCAGATCATGGTCACCAGCGGCACGCAGCACGCCCTGGACCTGGTGCTGCGTCTCGCCCTGGCCCCCGGCGGGAGCGTACTGGTCGAGTCACCCACCTACCCCAACGCGCTCGCCGCGCTGGCCGGGCGGCGGGCCCGGATCACCACACACGGGCTGTCCGCGGACGCCGGTGGCTGGGAGCCGGACCTGCTGCTGGGCAGCCTGCGGCAGACCCGGCCCAAGTTGGCGTACCTGATCCCGGAGTTCCAGAACCCGACCGGGCACCTGATGCCCGCCGCGTTGCGCGAGCGGGTGGTCGCCGCCGCCCACGCCGTGGGCACCGACCTGATCGTCGACGAGTCCTTCGTGGACCTTCCGCTGGACGGGGCCGAGCTGCCCCCTCCCACGGCCACGTTCGACAGGCACTCCCGGGTGGTCAGCATCGGGGGGATGAGCAAGCCGTACTGGGGTGGCCTGCGGATCGGCTGGGTGCGCGCCTCCGCGCCGCAGGTGCAGCGGCTGGCCGCCGTGCGGGTCGGCGTGGACATGTCCAGCCCGGTGCTCGACCAGTTGGTCGCGGTGCGCCTGCTCGCCGACGCGGCAGCCATCGTCGCCGACCGCCGGACGCAGCTCGCCGCCCAGCGCGACGCGTTGCTCGGCGCGCTGGCGCACCGACTCCCGGACTGGCGGGTGACCGTGCCACGCGGCGGTGTGACCCTCTGGGCGGAACTGGACGGCCCGGTCTCCAGCGCGCTCGCCCGGGCCGCCGAGGAGGTCGGTGTCCGGCTCGCGCCCGGCCCCCGCTTCGGTCTGGACGGTACCCTGGAACGTTTCCTGCGGCTGCCGTTCACCCTGCCGGCCGCCGAGCTGGTGGAGGCCGTGGAGCGCATCGCCACGGTCCGCTACGACCTGGACCGCAGCGGCCGGCAGCGGTGGCCGGAGCCGTCGGTCATCGCCTGAAGACCGGCGGACAGCCGATCGAGACGCCGGTGGCCCCACACCCGAGCGGGTGCGGGGCCACCGGCGGTCCGTTGCTACAGCTCGGCGAGGGTGCCGGCGTACATCTTGTCGATCTCGGCGGCGAAGTTGCTCTCCACGCCCCGCCGCTTGATCTTCAGCGAGGGAGTGATCTCGCCGTCCTCGATGGTCAGGTCACGCGGCAGGATCGCCACCTTCTTGATCGTCTCCCAGCGGTTCAGCTTGGCGTTGAGCTGGGCGACGTACTCCTCGACCATCGCCTGCGCCTCCGGCGAGGCGACGATCTCGGTGTAGTCGCGGCCCTCCAGCGGACCGCCGGCCACCCAGCCCCGAATGGCGTCCGGGTCGAGCGTGACGAGCATCGTGCAGAAGTTGCGGGCCTGCCCCACCACGACCGCCTGCGAGGTGTACGGGCAGATGGCCTTGAACATCCCCTCGATGTGCGACGGCGCGATGTACTTGCCGCCCGAGGTCTTGACCAGGTCCTTCTTGCGGTCGGTGATCCGCAGGTATCCCTGCTCGTCGAGCGTGCCGATGTCGCCGGTGCGGAAAAAGCCGTCCTCGGTGAAGGCGGCGGCGGTCTCCTCGGGCAGGTTGTGGTAGCCACGCATCACCGGCCGACCGCGGACCAGGATCTCGCCGTCGGTGTCGATCCGGCACTCCAGGTCGCCCATCGCCTGCCCGACGGTGCCGATCCGCAGACCGTCGGGCGGATTCACGAAGTTGCCGGCGCTGGTCTCGGTGAGGCCGTAGCCCTCCGAGATGGGGAGGTTGGCGGCAGCGAAGAAGGTGGCGATCTCCGGGCTGAGCGGCGCGGCGCCGGAGACCAGCACCCGCATCCGACCACCGAGGCCGGCCTGGAGCTTGCTGAACACCAGCTTCTCGGCCAGCCCGTAGCGCAGCTTCACCCCCGCCGGCACCGGCTTACCGGCCTGCTCCAGCGCGACCTTCTCCTTGCCGACCTGGACACCCCAGGCGAAGATCTTCGCCTTCGCGCCGCCGGCGCCCTGCGCGGTGGTCACCGCCCAGTTGTAGACCTTCTCGAAGACCCGGGGAGCGCCGCACATCAGCGTCGGTCGGATCACCGCGAGCAGGTCGACCAGCTTCTCCACCCGCCCGTCGACGTAGGTCGGCAGGCCGACGTGGATCGCGCCGCAGAGCACCGTCTTGCCGAACGAGTGCGCCAGCGGCAACCACAGATACTGCAGGTCGTCGTCGCGCAGCAAACCGACGTCGGCCTGCGCCACCGCCTCCCAGCACCAGCCGCCGTGCAGCAGCTCGACACCCTTGGGCTGGCCGGTGGTGCCGGAGGTGTAGATCAGGGTGGCCAGGTGGTCGGGGCCGATGCCGCCGACGAGCATGTCGATCAGGTCGGGCTCGGCGACCAGCGCCCGGGTGCCCCGCTCTTCCAGCTCGGTGAGGGTGAGCTGGGGGATCGCGGCGTTCGGGTCGGGGGCGCCGTCGAAGAGCACCACGTGGGTCAACGCCGGCAGGTCCGCGCCCACGATCTTGGCGGCCTGCGCCGGGTTCTCGGCGAAGAGCACCCGCGAGGCGGAGTCTGCGATGATGTACGTCGCGTCCGCCGGCTCGGTGGTCGGGTAGACGGTGGTGGTCGCCCCGCCTGCGCACATGATGCCGAGATCGGCGACAACCCAGTCCAGCCGGGTGTTGGCGAGGATCGCGACCGGGTTCTCCTGGCCCACGCCGAGCGCGTGCAGGCCGGCGGCGACGGCCTTGGCGCGCTGGCCGACCTGCTCCCAGGTCAGCCAGTCGGGCCCCGAGTCGTCAGGGGTAGGGGACGCGAACGCGTGCCGGTCGGGGGTGGCCGCCACGCGCTTGAGGAACATGTCCGGGATGGAGCGGTACGGTACATCGAGAGCCATCGCTGTAGCCGCCTTCGGGGGTGGTGGCGTGACGGTCGTCACGTCATGGTGGTTACCGAAGAGTATTGCCTGATACCGGGCATCGGCTAGTGCCGGTGATCGTCCGGTGACCCAGTCGCGCCGACCGGCGCGATCGATCAGGCGTAGCGGGCGGCCACGACTGACCAGTCGTAGGTGGCCCGGACCCAGTTGCGCCGCGCGGCCAACGGCGAGCGCAACGCCTCGACACCGCTGGCCAGCAAGCCCTCCTCGGCCACCAGGTACGCCGCCAACCCCCGGTTGAAACGGTCCGCTGCCGCCCGCAGCGCGTCCGCCTCGTCGAGGCCGCCCTCCTGGGCGATGACCGTCACCAGGTTGTGCGCGTCCGGGTCGGACCGGCTCTCCTTGCCGTACGAGAAGAGGTCGTTGCACCAGCAGACCAGGTCCACGGCCAGCAGGTCCAGGGCGGTCAGTGCCGGATCGGTCCGTCGGTACGGTCCGAGCGGCTGCTCCGACGCGAGGTCGGTCAGGGTGAGGCAGGGGTGTACGCCGCCGATGTGTCGACGTAGTTGGACGTACTCCGTCACCCCGGGCACCCGCCGGCGTTCCCGGTTGGTGGCCTCCCAGAGCAGCGCGAGCAGGTACTGGCGTACCTGGCTGACGAACCGCAGCAGCATCGGCGCCCGGCCTTCGGCCCGGGTCCGGCGGCACAGGTCGTGCAGCGCGACGCCCAGCGGGCCGGCCTCCGGCGGCAGCAGGGCGCCCGGGGCGCCAGCGCGGTCCAGCACGTCGAGCAGGGCGGCGATGACCGGTGCGAGCCGCTCCGGATCGGCCCCGAGACCGTCCTCGTCGCAGGTGTCGTCCATGACGAAGAGCCAGGAGATCAGATCGGTGAGGAGCCGAAGGCCCCGCACCGGCCCGTCCGGGCAGGCTCGGCCCGCCAGACCGGCGGCGTCCGCCCGTTGCAGTCGATGAATTTGACCGGAGTTGACCAGCCCGAAAGCGCGCGCCCACTCGACGCTTTCGTTGGCTACCCGATCCGTGGACTTGTGGCGCCCCGCCGTGAAGGAGGGTTCCCGTAGCGCCGAGATTGCGAAACTTCGCATTCGTGTGCCCCCACATCGTGCCGCCCCGGCGCGGAACGGCGCGCTGAAGCGTACGGGAGGAGGTATCGGTGCGCATCGCTGGGACTGGGGCATTCGTCCCGCTTGCTGTGACCGATTAAGTGCAGTAAGTCACATGCCCAGGTTGGCGTTGCGCAATTGTCGAGCGGACGACACCGGACCGTCCAGCTGGACCCGGGCCACCCGCTGGCGTCCGGAGAGGAACAGGGTCAACTCGGCCGGGGCGCCCACCATCCGCAGCCGTTCGCCGCCCCGGCCGACGGAGACCTCGCCGTACCCGGGCGCCTGCACGTAGAGGTCCGCCGGGAAGCGTCGCAGCGTCAGCCGGGCCATCGGGGCGGCCCGCTTCCACAGGGTGGCCTGCAGGTCGCGGGACAGCTCGCGGGGCTGCCATCCCGGGACGGCCCGCCGCACGTCCTCGTGGTGGATGAAGAACTCCATCGTGTTGACCAGCTCGTCGGTCAACGGGTTGCTGATCGGGCTCCAGAGCGGCGGCCGGCGTACCTGCGCCACCAGCTCCGGGTAGGGACCGGCGGCGAGCCGGCGGCGGACCCGTTCGGCGTACCCCCGCAGCGGCGCCAGCATGATCCCGGCGGCCGCGTCCAGACGGCGCTCGCGCAGCACCAGGTGCGCGGCCAGGTCGCGGGTCGCCCAGTCCTCGTTGATCGTCGGTGCGTCGGGCCCGAGGGCCAGGAGGAGATCGGCCAGCGCCTCGCGCTCGGCTCGGGCGTACCGCGACATGGGTCGATCGTAGGCCCGGACCTTCGTGGCCGCGCGCCGAGCGGGACCGGGTCGTTCCGTGGCGCCCGGTACGTGATGGTCGACATATCCCGTCCGGGTCGGCAGTGCCGGTCCGCAACGGTAAGGATGAGGTAGATAATTGTGGCTTACGGCGGGGGAGAGCGTGGCGAGCAGGACAAGCCGGGACGTGCTCGGCAGAGGGCTGGGGGTTCTGCGGCAGGCGATCCGGGAACAGCCACGGATCTTCACGGTCGCCGTGGTCGGCAGCGTGCTGTTCGGCTCGATGGTCATCGTCAGCGCGTACGTGGTGGGTGCGGTCGTCGGCGACGTGGTCGTGCCGGCGGTCGCGCGCGGCGAGGTCGGCGTCGGCGCCCTGACGCTGGCGGCGGTCGCGCTGTTCGGGATCAGCGTGCTGCGGGTGGTCGGCATCTTCGGCCGTCGGCTCGGCGCCGGCTACATGCAGTACCGGCTCCAGGCCGCCTACCGTCGCCGGGTCACCCGCCGCTACCTGGACCTGCCGCTGTCGTGGCACCACCGCAACGCCACCGGCACGCTGCTGTCCAACGCCAACTCCGACGTGGAGGCGGCCTGGTATCCGATCGCCCCGCTGCCCTTCGCGGTCGGCACGCTGGTGATGCTGGTCGGCGCGATCGTCTCGCTGTTCGCCACCGACTGGGCTCTCGCCCTCGTCGGTCTCGCGGTGTTTCCCGCGCTGTTCGCGCTCAACGTGGTCTACTCCCGCCGGATGGCGCCCCGCCAGGCCCGCGCGCAGCGGTTGCGCGCCGAGGTCAGCGGCATCGCGCACGAGAGCTTCGACGGCGCGCTGGTGGTCAAGACGATGGGCCGCGAGGCGCAGGAGACGACCCGGTTCGCCGGCCGCGCCGGTGAGCTGCGCGACGCCCTGATCGCGGTCGGCCGGCTGCGGGGCGTCTTCGACCCGCTGCTGGAGACACTGCCCAGCCTCGGCACCCTGGCCGTGCTCGTGGTCGGGGCGATCCGGCTGCGCCAGGGCGCGATCAGTGTCACCGAGCTGGTCAGCGTGGCCTTCCTCTTCACCGTGCTGGCCTTTCCGGTGCGGGCGATCGGCTGGGTGCTGGCCGAGCTGCCGCGCAGCGTCGCCGGCTGGGACCGGGTGCGCCGGGTGCTCGACGCCACCGGCGAGATGCCGTACGGCCAGCGGGTACTCGACCCGGCCACCCCCGGCCCGGCCACCCTCACGTTCACCGACGTGCACTTCTCCTACCCGCCGGCCGAGGCCCACCAGCCCGGTGCGCAGGTGCTCGGGGACGTCGCCTTCACCGTCCCGGCCGGCCGCACTGTCGCCCTGGTCGGGCCGACCGGCGCTGGGAAGTCCACCATCGCCTCGCTGGCCGTACGCCTGGTCGACCCGGACTCGGGCACCGTCGCGCTGGACGGCGTGGACGTCCGCGACCTGACCGCCGCCTCGCTGGCCGGCACCGTCGCGCTCGTGGCGCAGGTGCCGTTCGTCTTCGACGACACCGTACGGGCCAACATCGCCCTGGACCGGGACGGCATCGGGGACGAGGACGTGTGGGCGGCGCTGCGCCTGGCCGAGGCGGACGGGTTCGTCGCGGCGCTGCCGGACGGGCTGGACACGATGGTCGGCGAGCGGGGCACCTCGCTCTCCGGCGGGCAGCGGCAGCGGCTCACGCTGGCCCGCGCGCTCGCCGGGCGGCCACGCCTGCTGGTGCTCGACGACGCGACGAGCGCCGTCGACCCCCGCGTGGAGGCGGCCATCCTCGCCGGGCTGCGCGCGTCGGCCGGCGAGCCGGGGGTGCCCGCCGCGTCGATCCTGGTGGTGGCGTACCGCCGGGCCACCATCGCCCTCGCCGACGAGGTCATCTACGTGGAGCAGGGGCGGGTGGTCGCGCGGGGCACGCACACCGAGCTGCTGGCCACCGTGCCCGGGTACGTGGACCTGGTCACCGCCTACGAGCAGGCGGAGGTCGACCGCGCGCAGGAACGCGCGTACGACGACGAGGTGGCACCGCTGCCGTCGGGCCTGGAGATCGAGGTGGACCATTGAGTACGACGGTGACGACTGACGAGCGTGACGCGCGGACGGAGACGACCTGGCAGACGCTGCGGCGGGGGCTGGCCCTCTCACCGGAGCTGCGGACCGGCCTGGCCGCCACCCTGGCCCTGGCCCTGGTCTACATGGTGGGCCGGGTGGCCGTTCCGGTGGCGGTGCAGCAGGGCATCGACCGCGGCATCGTCGGCGGCCTGAAGCTGGACGTCGTCTGGTCGGTGGTGGTGGTCACCGCGGCGATCCTCGTGGTCACCACGGCCTGCGGCTACCTGATGATGCGCCGGCTGTTCACGGTCAGCGAGACGGCGTTGGCGAACGTGCGGACGCGGGCGTTCCGGCACGTGCACGACCTGTCGATGCTGCACCAGCAGTCGGAGCGGCGCGGGTCGCTGGTCTCGCGGGTGACCAGCGACGTCGACCAGATCACCCAGTTCCTCCAGTGGGGCGGGGTGATCCTGCTGGTCAACCTGGGTCAGTTGGTGGTGACGACGGCCGTGATGCTGGCGTACTCCTGGCAGTTGACCCTGGTGGTGCTCGTGGCGTTCCTGCCGGCGGTGCTCGTCATCCGCCAGTTGCAGCGCCGCCTCGGCGCGGCCTACGCGACGGTGCGTCAACGCACCGGCGCGTTGCTGGGCGCGATCGGTGAGAGCGTGGTGGGCGCGCCGGTGATCCGGGCCTACGGCATCGCGGGGCGTACCGAGCGGCGGCTGGACGAGGCCATCGACGCGCAGCGTGTCGCGCAGCAGCGGGCGATCCGGATCAGCATCGTGGGCAGCTCGGTCGGCGAGCTGGCCGCCGGGCTGGCGCTGGCCGGCGTGGTGGTGCTCGGTGTGACGCTGGGCGTGGACGGCACGCTGTCGATCGGCCAGCTGACCGCGTTCCTCTTCCTGGTGACGCTGTTCATCCAGCCGGTGCAGATCGCCACCGAGGTGCTCAACGAGGCGCAGAACGCGATCGCGGGCTGGCGGCGGGTGCTGGACGTGCTGGACGTCGCTCCGGACGTCGCGGACCCCGGGGAACAGGGCCGGAACCTGCCGATCGGTCCGCTGGACATCCGGTTCGCCGGGGTGCGGTTCGCCTACCCGGGTGGGCCGCCGGTGCTGCACGACATCGACCTGGAGATCCCGGCGAAGAGCCGGGTGGCGGTGGTCGGCGAGACGGGCAGCGGCAAGACGACCTTCGCGAAGCTGCTCACCCGACTGATGGACCCGTCGGCGGGGGCGGTGCTGCTGTCCGGCGTGCCGCTGGCGCAGGTGCGCTTCGACTCGCTGCGCTCGCGGGTGGTGATGGTGCCGCAGGACGGGTTCCTCTTCGACGCGACGGTCGGGGACAACGTGCGGTTCGCCCGGCCGGAGCTGACCGACGAGGAGTTGACGGCGGCGTTCACGGAGTTGGGCCTGGCGGACTGGTTGGACGGTCTGCCCGCCGGCCTGGACACACCGGTCGGGGAGCGTGGCGAGGCGCTGAGCGTGGGGGAGCGGCAGCTCGTCGCGCTGGCCCGGGCGTACGTGGCCGACCCCGACCTGCTGGTGCTGGACGAGGCGACCAGCGCGGTTGATCCGGCGACCGAGGTGCGGTTGCAGCGCACGCTGGACGCCGTCACGCGCGGGCGTACGACACTCGCCATCGCGCACCGGCTCTCCACCGCCCAGGCCGCCGACGAGGTCATCGTCGTGGACCGGGGGCGCATCGTGCAGCGCGGCCCGCACGACGAGTTGGTCCGCGACGCCGACTCGGTCTACGGGCTGCTGTACGCCTCCTGGCTGGAGCAGACCCGGTAACAGGTCGGTGTCCGCGGGCATTCGCTGGTGGACGGGGTGGTCCTGGTGCTCTACGCTCCGGTTAGGTAAGGCTAACCTTTGAAGGAGGTTGCGCCATGCGGCCCAGCCCCGCCGAGATCGTCCGTACCCTCGTCGCCGGTCGCCTGCCCGGCCTCGTCCACCTGGCGCGCCGCCCGGGCCCGCACCACACCCGGCACGTGACCGACCCCGACGGGCGGGTGCTGCTGCTCGTTCCCGTGGCCAGCCACCTGGGCGCCGCGCTCCAGCCCGTCGCCGGGGGCGCCGACGTCGCGGTGGTCCTGGACGTCCTCGACCTGCCGCCCGCGGCCGGCGCTCCCGGTCTCGGACGGGCCTGGGTGTCCGGCTGGGCCGCCGAACTGCACGACGACGAGGCACGCCGGGCGGCGGTCGACTTCGCCGCCGTCGAGCCGACCGGTGACCTGCTCGACGTGGGCACCCGCTTCCGGCTGTTCCGCTTCGAGGTGGCCGAGGTCCGCTGGGAGCGGGCCGGCGTCGTGCACCGGATCGACCCGGGGGAGTACGCCGAGGCGGAGCCCGACCCGGTGCACCCGTTCGAGTCGCTGCTGCTGGCCGACTTCGCCGAGCGCGAGCCCGCCGCTGTCACCGACTACCTGCGCCGGCAGCTCGGGCTGACCGAGCAGGCTCCGGACGGACCGCCACGCGTGGTGCGTGTCGACCGGTACGGGCTGGTGGTGGCCCTCGGCCGGCCCGGCGCGCGACGACGTGTCCGGCTGGCGTTCCCATGCCCGCTGAGCGGCCCGGACGAGTTGGGCCGGCTGCTCCCGCCGCTACGCCGCCCCGCCGACGCCCAGCCGCCCCGCTGACCGGCCGCGCCAGACGCCACGTGCCACGCTGGTCGTGCGCTGCCGGCCGTGCTGCCGTGCCGCGTGACAACGCCCGTCGCTCGGCTAGGCCGGCAGCGGCCCGGTCAGGTACCGCTGAACGGTGGGACCGATGGTCGCGACCAGGGTCTCCGGATCGGCCGACGCCACCGGCTCCAGCCGCACCACGTGCCGGATCATGGCCAGACCGATCAGCTGGGTCGCGACCAGCGCCCCGCGCAGCGGCAGCTGGGCCGGATCGACGTCGAGCTGGTCGAGCACCCGACGGAGTACCTGCGTGGTGACGAACTCCCGCAGCAGGCGCGCGGTCCACTCGCTGCTCACCGCCGAGCGCAACAGCGCCACGCCCGCACTGCCGGCCGGGGAGTCCCAGATGCCGACGAAGGTGCGTACCAGCCGCTCGCCGACCGCGTCCTGGTCGCCGGCCAGCACGGCCGGGAGCAGCGCGGCCGGGTCCACGGGAAAGTTCATGGCGGCGCGGAAGAGCTGGTCCTTGGTGCCGAAGTAGTGGTGCACCAGCGCCGGATCCACCCCGGCGGTCGCGGCGATGGCACGGATCGGGGCGGCGTCGAAACCCCGCTCGGCGAACGCGGCCCGCGCCGCCTCGAGAATGGCCTCCCGGGTGTCCGGGTTGCCGGGTCGCCGACCGGTCCGCCGCGCCATCGCCGCCCCTCGCTCGTCCGCTGACACCGCCGGTCGCCCCGACGGTGAGTGGCGGCCCGCGCCACGCGGGCCGCCGACCGGTCAGCCGGTGCGCCGCCGCAGGGTCGCCGCCGCGAGCACCAGCGCCAGCACCACCGCGCCGAACACCACGCCCACATCCCGCCACATGGTCGCGGTCGGCTCGGCGTGGGCGCCGACCTCCTGCAACGCCTCGATGGCGTACGTCAGGGGGAGCGCGTCACTGAGCCCCTGGAGCCAGCCGGCCATCTCGGCGCGGGCAACGAACAGCCCGCAGAGCAGGAGCTGGGGGATCACCACGACCGGGAGGAACTGTACTGCCTGGAACTCGGTGCGGGCGAAGGCGCTGCACAGCAGGCCGAGGGCGACCCCGAGCACCGCGTCGAGGACCGCGATCCCGATCACCAGACCGCTGCTGCCGAGAGTTCGCAGATCGAAGACCCAGTACGCCAGGCCGGCTGCCAACGTGGCCTGCACGGCGGCGGCCAACCCGAACGCGATGCCGTACCCGAAGAGCAGGTCGAGCTTGCCCAACGGGGTGGTGAGCAGCCGCTCCAGCGTGCCGGACGTGCGTTCCCGCAGCATCGCGATGCTGGTGACGAGAAACATGATCACGAAGGGGAAGGTCCCCAGCATCACCAGGGCGACCCGGTCGAACACCGACGGCTGCCCGGGCAGTGTCGGCTTGTCGGCGTACATGTAGTAGACCAGCGTGAGCAGGACCGTCGGCACCACCACGAGCAGCGCGATCGTCCGCCGGTCGTGCCGGAGCTGGCGCAGGACACGGCCGATGGTCGCCGCCAGAATGCGTACGTTCATGACGGCATGCCTCCCGTCGACGCCTTCTCCTCGCCGGCCCGGATCAGCCGCAGGAACGCCTCGTCGAGGTCGTCCACGCCGGCGGCGGCGCGGATCGCGTCCGGGCTGTCGTCGGCGATCAGGCGACCCTCCCGGATCAGCAGCAGTCGGTCGCAGCGGGCCGCCTCGTCCATCACGTGGCTCGACACCAGCAGGGTGGTGCCGGCCGCGGCCATGGCGTGGAACCGGGCCCACAGGTCGGCCCGCAGCACCGGGTCCTGGCCGACGGTCGGCTCGTCGAGGATGACCAGCTCCGGGTCGCCGACCAGGGCGCAGGCCAGCGAGGCCCGACTGCGCTGGCCACCGGAGAGGGTGGCGACCAGCTGACCGGCCGCCTGGGCCAGCCCGACGGCGGCTACCGCCTCGTCGGCCTCGGCCCGACCCCGCCCGTACAGGGCCGCGAAGTAGCGGGCGTTCTCCCGTACGGTCAGGTCGGCGTAGACGCTCGGCGCCTGGGTGAGGTAGCCCACCCGGTGCCGCAGCGCCGGGCTGCCCGCCGGCTGGCCCAGCACCGTGACCGTCCCCGAGGTCACCACCTGCACGCCCACCACCGCGCGCATGAACGTGGTCTTGCCGCTGCCGCTGGGCCCCAGCAGACCGGTGACGGCGCCGCGCGGGACGGCGCAGCTGATGCCGTCCAGCACCCGCCGTCCGCCCCGATCGACCACCAGGTCGTGGACGCCTATGGCGTCGTCCATCGCGCACCTCCGAGAAACTCATCATCCGTTGAATTTCACGCTAGAGGGGTCGGTGTCGCCCGCGCAACGCCCGCCCGGCCGGCCGCGCCCGCCGTCGCGCCAAGCATGAGAACGGGCAGTAGGCTTCGGACCGGACAGCAGGTCCGGCAACGGGCATTGCGCGCCGATCGGGCGTACGGCACGATGACGCCGTGGGTCACGCTCCGTTACCGCACAGCGGATTTCTCGAGGACTGGGCCGCGCGGTTGCGAGACGCCGCCGAACGGCCGGTCGTCGGCATCCTGTTGCGCGGCAGTCACGCCCGGCGGGCGGCCACCGCGCACAGCGACGTCGACCTCGACGTGCTGGTCGGTGGCTCGCCGTACGCCGCCCGTCGCGCCTACCTGGCCGAGACGGCCGGCCGGCTCACCCACGTCTCGGTGGCGGCGCGCGACGTCCGCTCCTGGGTGCACCGGCTCGGCGAGCCGGCCGACTGGGCGTTCGGACTGCCGGTCAGCGCACCGGCTCGGCTGCTCTGGGCAGACCCGCACTGGCGACCCCGGATCGATCTCCCGGTGCTCTGCCAACCCGCCGAGCCACCCCGGCTGGAGGAGCTGATCGCCCTGCTCGGCAAGGCCGCCGCCGCGCGGGCCGCCGCCGACCGCCTCGGGGTGCGGCTCGCGGTGGCGGACCTGGCCCGCCTCTGCCCGTCGGTGCTGCGCCCGGCGAACCCGTCGGTGCGGGTGTCGTCGCGCCGGGCGGCGTTCGCGGCGGCCCTGGAACTGCCGGTCGCCCCGGCCGGCTACCGCGAGGACATGCTGCTCTGCCTCGGCCTGCGTCCGGGCGCCACCGGGCAGCTCTGGGCTGCCGCCGTGCGGCTGGTCGCCGGCATCCTCCCGCTGATCCGCCCGTACGCGGGGGAGATCGCCGACGTGTCCGGCGCCGACCTGGCCGACGCCCTGGTCGACGGCCGCCTCGACCGTTACGTGGCCCAGCTGGCGTCGCCCGTGGGCCATCGGCCGAACCCTCGGCGGGAGTCGTCACCGGTGCCCACGCCGCGTGCGGGACAATGGGAAACTGTGCCCGTACCTGACGCGCCGGTGACCGGCGTACCCAGCGAACCGAGTGGCCCGGTGGCGCCGGTCCGTCCGTCCCGGCTCGACCCGGCCATCGCGGCCCAACTGCGCCGCAGCGCCGACGGCCTGGTCGCCGCCGTGGTGCGTGCGCACGACTCCGGCGAGGTGCTGATGGTCGCCTGGATGGACGACGAGGCGCTGCACCGCACCCTCACCACCGGCCGGGCCACCTACTGGTCGCGCAGCCGGCGGGAGTACTGGGTCAAGGGCGCCACCTCCGGGCACCACCAGTACGTGCGCTCGGTCGCCCTGGACTGCGACGGCGACGCGCTCCTGGTCAGCGTCGACCAGGTCGGCGCGGCCTGCCACACCGGGCACCGGACGTGTTTCTTCACCGAGCTGCCGGTGACAGGGGCCGAGGCATGACCGACGGCGCGGTGAGCCCCGACCTGGCCACCTTCACCGAGCTGGCCGCCCGCTGGCGCGTCGTACCGGTCACCCGACGGCTGCTGGCCGACGCCGAGACCCCGGTGGGGGTCTACCGCAAGCTCGCCGGCGGGCCCGGCACGTTCCTGCTCGAATCAGCCGAGCAGGGCGTCGGCTCGGCGGGCACGGCCTGGTCGCGGTACTCGTTCATCGGCGTCCGGAGCAGCGCGACCCTCGTCGAGCGCGACGGCGTGGCGACCTGGCTGGGTCAGCCGCCGGCCGGGCTGCCCACCGACGGCGACCCGGTGCGGGTGCTGCGCGACACCGTCGCCGCGCTCGCCGGCCCGCCGCACGGCCCGGGCGACGGCCTGCCGCCGCTGACCGGGGGCATGGTCGGCTATCTCGGGTACGACCTCGTCCGCCGCTTCGAGCGGCTGCCCGAGCTGACCGAGGACGACCTCGGCGTGCCGGAGCTGGGCATGATGCTCGCGACCGACCTGGTGGTGCTCGACCACTACGACGGCTCCGCGATCCTGGTCGCCAACGCGGTGCTGCCGCCCCTGGACGCCCCGGGCCGCGACGCGCACGTCACCGCCGCGTACCACCACGCGGTGGGCCGGCTCGACGCGATGACCACCGCGTTGTCCCGCCCGATCCCGCCGATGATCTCGACGGTCGAGCGTCCACCGGCCGGCGAGGTGCTCTGTCGTACGCCCGAGGGTGGTTACCTGAAGGCCGTGGACGCGGCCAAGGAGGCGATCCGGGCCGGCGAGTGCTTCCAGATCGTGCTGTCCCAGCGGTTCGAGCGGGCGACGCGCGCCGACCCGCTGGACGTCTACCGGGTGCTGCGCACCAGTAACCCCAGCCCGTACATGTACCTGCTGCGCTTCGACGGGTTCGACATCGTCGGCTCGTCGCCGGAGGCGCACCTGAAGGTGACCGCCGGTGCGGACGGGCGGCGACGGGCGCTGCTGCACCCCATCGCGGGCACCCGGCCGCGCGGCGGCACCGCCACGGCCGACGCCGGGCTCGCCGCCGAGCTGCTCGCCGACCCCAAGGAGCGGGCCGAGCATGTGATGCTCGTCGACCTGGGCCGCAACGATCTGGGTCGGGTCTGCGAGCCGGGCAGCGTCCAGGTGCCGGAGTTCGCGACCATCGAGCGGTACAGCCACGTGATGCACATCGTCTCCACCGTGACCGGCACGCTGCGTGACGACCGTTCCGCGTTCGACGCGCTCGCCGCGACCTTCCCGGCCGGGACGCTCTCCGGCGCGCCCAAGGTCCGGGCCATGGAGATCATCGAGGAGTTGGAACCGGTTCGCCGGGGCGTCTACGGCGGCACGGTCGGCTACTTCGGCTTCGGCGGCGACCTGGACATGGCGATCGCCATCCGGACCGCGCTGATCCGCGACGGCCGCGCCTACGTGCAGGCCGGCGCGGGGGTGGTCGCGGACTCGGAACCGGTGGCCGAGGAGCAGGAGACCCGCGACAAGGCCGCCGCCGTGCTGGCGGCGATCGCCGCGGCCGAAACGCTGCGGGCGGCTCGGTGAGCGCGAGGAGTGCAGCGCAGCGGAGCCCCGCAGTCGCGAACGAAAGGCGGGCTCGGTGAGCGCGAGGAGTGCAGCGCAGCGGAGCCCCGCAGTCGCGAACGAAAGGCGGGCTCGGTGAGTGCGAGGAGTGCAGCGCAGCGGAGCC
>NZ_JBICTE010000006.1:226746-242318 GCF_043197485.1 Micromonospora sp. NPDC049102
CCCCGCAGTCGCGAACGAAAGGCGGGCTCGGTGAGTGCGAGGGGTCGGCGTGAGCTGACGTACGCGATGCTGCTGTGTCTTGCCGGCGCGGCCCTGGCGCTGTGGGCGGCGACCCGGGGCTGGTCGGTCGAGGTGACCGCGCGGCCGGCGCCGTTGCCGCCGGTGCGCGTGGCCCGCAGCGGTGCCGCCCTGCTGCCGTGGCTGCCGGCGTTGGCGCTGGTGGCGCTGGCCGGCGGCGGCGCGGTGCTGGCGACCCGGGGTCGGGTACGGCGGCTGCTGGGTGTGCTGCTCGGGGCTCTGGGCCTGGCGGTGGCGGCCGGCGCCGCCTACGGGCTGGTGGCCGATCTCGGGGGTGTGGTCAGCCGGCAGTGGCCGGCGCTCTGCCTGGTCGGCGGTCTGCTCGCCGCCCTGGGCGGTGGTTGGACGGCGCTGCGGGGTGGCGGGTGGCCGGCGATGGGCGCCCGGTACGAGCGGCCGGCGCGGACCGTCACGGAGAGTAAACCGACGACGGCTACCGCTGCGGGCCCGATGGCCGGTCGGCGCACCACCGAGGCGTGGGACGCGTTGGACCGGGGTGAGGACCCGACGGCCGGCTGATCAGCCGACCGGCTGCCGATCCCGCTGCGGACGGGTGGCGTCGGCGCGGGCGGCGGTCAGCTCGGCCACCAGGCGGTCCAGCTCGGCGCGTCGGTCGGCGCGGGCCCGGTCGGCGCAGACCGCCTCCCAGGCGTTGCCGCGTGCCGTGCGCATCCGGCCGTCGCCGACGACGGCCCGCTCCAGGGCGTGCACCACCCCGACGGCGAGCGAAGCCATGGTCCGGGAGATGGTGGTCAGTCCGATGCTGGAGTTCGACTCGGCAATGTTCATGGCTCACTCCGCACGAGGAGTTCGGCGACGGTCGGGCAGGCGCTTCGTCGAGTCTGCCCGAGGACGATGGTCGACGGCCGACGTTTCGCCGGGGTGACCGCCCGGTCAACTGTCCCGCCACGCCCGCGACCTGGGACCGGCCGTTCGGCCTTGAGCTTGCTCACAACATCGACCGCTGTCGTTTCCGACGGGCGGCGATCCGC
This sequence comes from Micromonospora sp. NPDC049102, assembly GCF_043197485.1. Taxonomy (NCBI): domain Bacteria; kingdom Bacillati; phylum Actinomycetota; class Actinomycetes; order Micromonosporales; family Micromonosporaceae; genus Micromonospora; species Micromonospora sp. NPDC049102. Next base: position 227,817 of record NZ_JBICTE010000006.1, read on the forward strand.
GAGGGGTGGCATGATCGATGGGTCGGCCCGGTCGACCGGAGTCGCCGGGCTCTCGTCGTGTGACGGCGATCGATACCGGAGGTGGCGCTGTGTGACATCCCGTTCACGGCAAGTCGGCCATTATGCCGCAGCCCTTTTCGTGAGCAGCGCCATACCCCCCGGCTCCCGGCCTCGGTCGGCTGCCCCTAGCATCGGCCCATGACACCCGGAGAGGGGAGTCCGTTGGTGACTGCTGAGCATGCGCACGCGGAGGGGGACGAGGCCGGTCAGGCAGCGTCCGTAAGCGTGCTCGACGAGATCCTGGCTGGCGTGCGCGAGGACGTCGCCCGTCGCCAGGAGCAGGTTCCGTTGGAGCGGATCCGTGAACTGGCCGCGGCTGCGCCGCCGCCGCTGGACGCGTACGCGGCGTTGCGTAAGCCTGGCGTCGCGGTCATCGCCGAGGTCAAGCGCTCCTCGCCGTCCAAGGGCCGGCTGGCCGAGATCGCCGATCCGGCCGACCTCGCCGTCGATTACGCGGCGGGCGGCGCGCGGGCCATCAGCGTCCTGACCGAGGGGCGCTGGTTCGGCGGTTCGCTGGACGACCTGGCAGCCGTCCGGGCCGCGGTCACCGTGCCGGTGCTGCGCAAGGACTTCGTGGTCTCCAGCTACCAGGTGCACGAGGCGCGTGCGCACGGCGCCGACCTGGTCCTGCTGATCGTGGCCGCCCTCGAGCAGAACGTGCTGATGGGCCTCCTGGAGCGGATCGAGTCGCTGGGCATGACCGCGCTCGTCGAGGTCCACGACGAGGAGGAGGCCGACCGGGCCCTGGAGGCCGGCGCGCAGGTGATCGGGGTCAACGCCCGTGACCTGCGTACGCTTCAGGTGGACCGGTCGGTGTTCGAGCGGATCGCGCCCGGCCTGCCGAGCAGCGTCGTCAAGATCGCCGAATCCGGCGTGCGGGGGCCGCACGACCTCATCCGGTACGCCTCCGCCGGCGCGGACGCGGTCCTGGTCGGCGAGGGACTGGTCACCCAGAAGAGCCCGCGGGAGGCGGTGGCCGAGTTGGTCAACGCCGGCAACCACCCGGCGACGCCCCGGCCGGTGCGCTGACCGCGCCGGTGTGACGCCCCACCGAGAGGATTTCCGATGAGCGCCGATGCGCTGGCCCCGGTGGCCGGTTCGCAGCCCGACTCCGCCGGCCACTTCGGCCGTTTCGGCGGTCGGTTCGTGCCCGAGGCCCTGGTGGCCGCGCTCGACGAGCTCGACGAAGCGTGGCGTACGGCGATGGCGGACGAGTCCTTCCGGGCCGAGTTCGGCGCCCTGCTGCGCGACTACGCCGGCACGCCGTCGCTGCTCTACGAGGCCCGACGGTTCTCCGCGAAGGTCGGCGCCCGGGTGCTGCTCAAGCGCGAGGACCTCAACCACACCGGCGCGCACAAGGTCCGCAACGTGCTCGGCCAGGCGCTGCTCACCAAGCGGATGGGCAAGACCCGGGTGATCGCCGAGACCGGGGCGGGCCAGCACGGCGTCGCCACCGCGACCGCCGCCGCCCTGTTCGACCTCGAGTGCGTGGTCTACATGGGCGAGGTCGACACCGAGCGGCAGGCGCTCAACGTGGCCCGGATGCGGATGCTCGGCGCCACGGTCGTCCCGGTCACCACCGGCTCGCGCACCCTCAAGGACGCGATGAACGAGGCGATGCGTGACTGGGTGGCGAACGTCGACGCGACCCACTACCTGATCGGCACCGCCGCCGGGCCGCACCCGTTCCCGGCGATGGTGCGGGACTTCGTCCGGGGCATCGGTGACGAGGCCCGCCAGCAGTGCCTCGACCTGACCGGCGCGCTGCCGGACGCGGTCACCGCCTGCGTCGGCGGCGGCTCCAACGCGCTGGGGATCTTCCACGCCTTCGTCGGCGACGAGGACGTGCGGCTGTACGGCTTCGAGGCGGGCGGGGACGGGGTCGACACCGGTCGGCACGCGGCCAGCATCACCGGCGGGTCGGCGGGCGTGCTGCACGGCACCCGCACGTACGTGTTGCAGGACGCCGACGGGCAGACGCTGGAGTCGCACTCGATCTCCGCCGGTCTGGACTACCCGGGCGTGGGGCCCGAGCACGCGTGGCTGCACGACAGTGGCCGGGCCAGCTACCTGCCGGTCACCGACGACGAGGCGATGGCCGCCTTCGAGCTGCTCTGCCGTACCGAGGGCATCATCCCGGCGATCGAGAGCTCCCACGCGCTCGCCGGCACCGTGACGCTGGCCCCGAAGCTCGCCGCCGAGCTGGGCCGGGAGCCCACCATCGTGGTCAACCTCTCCGGTCGGGGCGACAAGGACGTGCACACCGCCGGGGACTACTTCGGCATCCTCGACAAGGAGCGCTGAGATGAGCCGCATCGGGGTGGCGTTCGACAAGGCCCGGGCCGACGGACGGGCCGTGCTGGTGGGCTGCATGCCGGCCGGGTTCCCGACCGTCGACGGCAGCATCGCGGCCATGACGGCGATGGTCGAGGCCGGCGTCGACGTCATCGAGGTGGAGATCCCGTACTCCGATCCGGTGATGGACGGCCCGGTCATCCAGAAGGCCAGCGACATCGCGCTGGCCGGCGGCGTCCGTACGGCCGACGCGCTGCGCATCATCGAGGCGGTCGCGGCGACCGGCGCGCCGGTCGTCACGATGACCTACTGGAACCCCGTCGAGCGGTACGGCGTGGACGTGTTCGCCCGCGACCTGGCCTCCGCCGGCGGCACCGGCCTGATCACGCCGGACCTCATCCCCGACGAGGCGGCCGAGTGGCTGGCCGCCTCGGAGGCCCACGGGCTGGACCGCACCTTCCTGGTGTCGCCGTCGTCCACCGACGCCCGGCTCGCGATGACCGTCGAGCACTGCCGGGGCTTCGTCTACGCCACGGCCGTCATGGGGGTGACCGGCGCGCGTGCGCGTACCTCCGACGCCGCTCCCACGCTCGTGTCCCGCGTCCGTGAGGTCACCGACCTGCCCGTCGGCGTCGGTCTGGGGGTGGGCACCGGCGCGCAGGCCAGCACCGTCGCCGGGTACGCCGACGGAGTGATCGTCGGCAGCGCGCTGGTCCGGTGCGTCCTCGACGCGTCCTCCGAGGCCGAGGGGCTGGCCGCGCTGCGTGCCCTGAGCGCCGAACTGGCCGAGGGCGTCCGCAACCCGGCCCGCTGACCTCACGCCACTGGCCCTGAACCGCTGGCGCGGCGCGCGGCATGAGCGTCGGGCCCGCCTTGCACTGAAGAGCGACATTCCTGTGAGTCATTCATATGACCCACAGGAATGTCGCTCGCTGGTGGATGTGCCCCGGGACGGCGCTGCCAACGACCCGCCGACGGCCGCCGCTGGCCCGGGCGGCGCGAATGCGGCGTTGGGGGGCCGTGCGGGATCGGGCGGTGGAACGACAGGCAAGCAGAAGTCATTCCGATCGCGGCGCGACGGCCCGGGGTGCCGCCGCAGGGGTGCGCAGCGGTAGCGTGTGCACCCGTGACCATCGCCTCGCTGTCCCCCCAGGCGGCCCTGCCCAGTCCCAGCACCGCGGTCTGGCAGCTCGGGCCGGTCCCGATCCGGGCCTACGCGCTGTGCATCATCGCCGGCATCGTGCTGGCCTGCTGGGTGACCGAGCGCCGGATGCGCCAGCGGGGCGTCGCTCCCGGCGCGGTGCTCGACATCGCCGTGTGGGCGGTGCCCGCAGGCATCATCGGCGCCCGGATCTACCACGTGATCACCTCGCCGGAGAAGTACTTCGGGGCCGGTGGCGAGCCGCTGAAGGCGTTCGCCATCTGGGAGGGCGGTCTCGGCATCTGGGGCGCCGTCGCCGGCGGCGCGATCGGCGCCTGGATCGCCGCCCGGCAGCTCGGCATCCCGTTGAGCGTGGTGGCCGACGCGCTGGCCCCCGGGCTGCCGCTGGCCCAGGCGGTCGGCCGGCTCGGCAACTGGTTCAACAACGAGCTGTTCGGTGACCGGACCACGCTGCCCTGGGGCCTGGAGATCCACCGGATGGACCCGGACAACCCGGGGCACGCGCTGCGGGACGACGCCGGCCAGCCGATCCTCGAACCCGGCCTCTTCCACCCGACGTTCCTCTACGAGGCGCTGTGGAACCTCGGCGTGGTCGCGCTGGTCCTCGTCCTGGACCGGCGGCTGCGGCTCGGGCGGGGCCGGGCTTTCGCGCTGTACGTGATGGGCTACACCGCCGGCCGGTTCTGGATCGAGCTGATGCGCACCGACGAGGCGAACCACATCTTCGGCGTACGGCTCAACGTCTGGACCGCGGCCCTGGTCTTCCTCGGCGCGCTGGCCTACTTCGTGCGGGTCCGCGGCCCCCGGGAGTTCCTGATCCCGGTCGGCGCGGCGGCCACCCCCACGCTGCCCACGACGTCCGATCTGTCCCAGGTCGACCTCTCCGAGCACGAGAGCAGCGCGCGTGCCGCCGCCCCGGACGGTTACCGGGTGGTCAGCGAGGAGCAGTACGAGACCTGGCGGGACACCGGTGTGGCACCGCCGGAAACGGCCGACGAGGTACGCCGCGACGGCGCCGAGCCGCTCGACGACGAGGCGGCACCCCACGAGGCGGCACCCCACGAGGCGGCACCCCACGAGGCGGGCGACGACGAGACCGCCGACGGCGACCGCGCCGACGGGCCGACGGACGGTACGCCCGAGGCACGCGACGAGGCCCGGGCCGACGCCACCGGCGCGCGCCCGGCCGACCGGGACAGCTGAGCGGAGGCGGCACCGATGCGAAGCGCGGTGGTGGTCGGCGCCGGGGTCGGAGGCCTCGCGGTCGCCGGCGCGCTGGCCCGGTCCGGGTGGCAGGTCACCCTGCTGGACCGCGCGGAGCGGGTCCGTCCCGAGCCGACCGCCGTGGTGCTCTGGCCCAACGGTGTCCGCGCGTTGCAGGCCCTCGGTCTCGGCGCCGGTCTGGCCGCCATCGCCACGCCGTTGCCCGACGGCGGGGTACGCCGCCCGGACGGGCACTGGCTCGTACAGCCCCGGCCGACGCCGGCCGACCGGATGCCGGTGGTGGTGCACCGGGAGGACCTGCACGACGCCCTGATCGCCGGCCTCGGTGACCGGGTCGAGTTGCGCACCGGGGTGACCGTGCGCCACGTTCGCGTCGATCCGGGTGAACGGCCGGGCGTGAACGACGGGCGGCACACCATCGAGGCCGACCTGGTCGTCGCCGCGGACGGCACGGACAGCGTCGTCCGTCGCCAACTGGCCCCGGAGGCGGGCGTGGTCAGCTCCGGCTGCGCCGCCTGGCGGGCCGTCATCCCCTGGTACCGGGCACCCCGGCTACCCGCCGACCAGCCCATCGCCGGCGAGGTGCTGGGCGCGGGCTACCGCTTCGTGGCCGCCTCGTTGGGCGAGCGGGGTTCCTCGGGCGGCTCCACGCGCGGCGGTATCTACTGGGTGGCCACCGCCGCCGGCGCTCCCCGACCGGAGCCGCCGGAGACCCAGCTCGCTCTCCTGCGCCGCTGGTACGCCGGCTGGCCCGCGCCGATCGCCGCGCTACTCGACGCCACCGACCCGAGCGACCTCGTCCAGCAGGAGGTCCGCGAACTCCGTCCGCTGCCGCGCGCCTACGGCTTCGGAGTCGGGCCGGGTGGGGTGGTGCTGCTCGGGGACGCGGCGCACGCCATGCCGCCGCACCTCGGGCAGGGCGCGTGTCTCGCGTTCGAGGACGCCGCCACCCTCGCCTCACTGTTGCGCGAGGCCCGGCTGCCCGACGCCGTGCAGACGTACGACCGGGTGCGTCGTCCCCGGGCGGCGACAGTGGTCCGGCAGACCCGCCGCATGTCCGCGGTGCTCCAGACCCGGGGCCGGTTGGCACTGCGGGCCCGCGACGCCGCCCTCGGCACGATCAACTCGCGGCTGCTCTCCAGCGCCGCCGCGTCCGCCGCCCAGTGGCGTCCGCCGGCCTGACCGGTCGCGCGGTTCAGGGCCTCAGCGCGGTTGAGGGCCTCAGCGCGATCGAGGGCCTCAGCGCGGTTCAGGGGATCAGGGCGGCGGGTTCGGCGATGCAGGCGGTGCCGATGCGGCGGAAACCGACCCGCAGGTAGACCCGGGCGATGTCCTCGCTGCCCGCGGAGAGGAAGACGACCCCGGTGCCGGCGGCGAGCAGTTCCCGGGCGAGAGTGGCGGTCAGCGCGGCGCCCATCCCGCGACGTCGGGCGGCCGGCAGGGTGGCCACCCCGGCGATCTCCGCGACGTCGTCCACGCGCATCGCCATGCCGCTGGCCAGCGCGCCCTCCGTCGGCGTGCCGGCCAGCGCCGAGATCCGTCGGCCGTCGGCGATGCGGGCCCGCTCCTCGTCCAGTGCCGCGAGTTCCAGCTCGGTGACCGCCGCGTCCCGTTGGGCCGGCCCGGCCTCGCCGGGCGCGGTGCCGGGGACGCCGAAGGCCACGGCCGCCACGGCCCGCCGGGCGGCCACGTCCGCGGCGAAGTCGGGCGAGTCGGCGGCCAGCACCCGCACGGGTACGTCGGAGAGCGTCGCCGGGTCGGGCAGGGCGGCCGGGTCGAGGACCATCAGCGGGGCCTCCAGCACGGACAAACCGGCCGAACGGGCCACCGCCAGCAGCTCCGGGGTCGTCTCGTGCACCCACTCGAAGGCCTCCGGCAGGCCCAGCTCCCGCTGGCGTTCGCGGACCGAGGTCACGTCGGCCAGCGACGGCGTCTCGGTGGCGCCGATCCGGGGGCGGGCGTAGAACGGCCAACCCGCGCCGCCACGGACGAACAGCACCAGCGAGCCATGCTCCTCGACACCGGCGACGTCCCGGGGCACCGAGTCGTAGAAACGTTCCAACCGGTCGAAGACGTCCTTGCGCACCGAATCCACCGCGCGAGACTACACGTCCCAGACTCTGGACGGTGTGATCAATCTTGAGTGGCCTTGCGACCCTAGCCCTAACGTAGACTCAATAGACCCACGGGCCGACGTCGTCCCCACCATGATCCAACCTGAGTGACGACAGGAGGCCCGGTGGCTCAGCCGTACGCGGATTCGACACAGCCGCACCCGCACAGCCCGCAAGCGTCCCCGACGCCCGGCCCCCGCCCTGAGGCCCAGGGCCTCTACGACCCGGCGCAGGAGCACGACGCCTGCGGGGTGGCCTTCGTGGCTGACCTGTACGGCCGCCGGTCCCATTCCGTCGTGGCCAACGGGCTCGGTGCCCTCTGCCGCCTGGACCATCGTGGCGCCCGGGGCGCGGAGCCCAACACCGGCGACGGCGCCGGCATCATGATCCAGGTGCCGGACGCGTTCCTGCGTGCGGTCGCCGACGTCCCGCTGCCGCCGGCCGGCGAGTACGCCACCGGTCTGGTCTTCCTCCCGGACGACGACGCCGCCGAGGCCCGCGCCCGTCGGGTGGTCGAGAAGTACGCGCTGGTCGAGGGCGCGGACCTGCTCGGCTGGCGGGACGTGCCGGTCGAGCCGGAAGGGCTCGGCGAGACCGCCCTCGCGGCCATGCCGCGGGTCCGGCAGGTCTTCGTGGCCGCCCACCGCCTCACCGACTCGCCCGCCGGGCCGGCCGGCACCCCGCTGCGCGGCGTCGAGTTGGACCGGGTGGCGTTCTGCCTGCGGAAGCAGGCCGAGCGGGAGACCGCCGAGCGCGGCGTACCGGCGTACTTCCCGTCGCTGTCCAGCCGCACCATGGTCTACAAGGGCATGCTCACGCCCGACCAGCTGCCGGCGTTCTACCCCGACCTGCGTGACGAGCGCGTCGACAGCGCGATCGCCCTGGTGCACTCCCGCTTCTCCACGAACACGTTCCCGTCGTGGCCGCTGGCGCACCCGTACCGGTTCATCGCCCACAACGGCGAGATCAACACGATCCGTGGCAACCGGAACTGGATGCAGGCCCGCGAGGCGCTGCTGCGCTCGCCGAACGTGCCAGGCAACATCCGCCGGGTCTTCCCGGTCTGCACCCCCGCCGCCTCCGACTCGGCCAACTTCGACGAGGTGCTGGAGCTGCTGCACCTGGCGGGCCGGAGCCTGCCGCACGCGGTGCTGATGATGATCCCCGAGGCGTGGGAGAACGACCCCGGCATGCAGCCGGACAAGCGGGCGTTCTACCGCTTCCACGCGAGCCTCATGGAGCCGTGGGACGGGCCGGCGTCGGTCGCCTTCACCGACGGCGAGATCGTCGGCGCGGTGCTGGACCGCAACGGGCTGCGCCCGGGGCGTTGGTGGCAGACCGACGACGGTCTCGTCGTGCTGGGCTCCGAGGCGGGCGTACTCGACCTCGACCCGGCCCACGTGGTCGCCAAGGGCCGCCTCCAGCCGGGCAGGATGTTCCTGGTCGACACCGTGGCCGGCCGCATCGTGCACGACGACGAGATCAAGTCCGAGTTGGCCGCCGCCGAGCCGTACGCCGAGTGGCTGCACGCCGGGCTGATCGAGCTGGACGACCTGCCGGCCCGCGAGCACACCGTCTACACCCACGACTCGGTACGTCGTCGCCAGCAGGCCTTCGGCTACACGCAGGAGGAGCTGAAGATCCTGCTCGCGCCGATGGCGCGTACCGGCGCGGAGCCGTTGGGCTCGATGGGCACCGACACCCCGATCGCGCCGCTGTCGACCCGCCCGCGACTGCTCTACGACTACTTCCACCAGCTCTTCGCGCAGGTCACCAACCCGCCGCTGGACGCCATCCGCGAGGAGCTGGTGACCAGCCTGGCGTCGACGATCGGGCCGGAGGGCAACCTGCTCGACCCGAACGCGGCGAGCTGCCGGCAGATCGTGCTGCCGCACCCGATCATCGACAACGACGAGCTGGCCAAGATCCTCTCCATCGACGAGGACGGTGACCTGCCCGGCTTCAAGGCCGTCCGGGTCTCCGGCCTGTACCGCGTCCGGGAGGGCGCTGCGGGGATCAAGGCGCGGCTGATCGAGATCTGCCGGCACGTCTCCGAGGCCATCGAGGACGGCGTCCGCATCCTGGTGCTCTCCGACCGGGACACCAACGCCGATCTCGCGCCGATCCCGTCACTGCTGCTCACCGCCGCCGTGCACCAGCACCTGGTCCGCGAGCAGACGCGTACGCAGGCGGCGTTGATCGTGGAGTCCGGCGACTGCCGGGAGGTGCACCACGCGGCGGTCCTCATCGGGTACGGCGCGGCGGCGGTCAACCCGTACCTGGCGTTCGAGTCCGTGGAGGACATGATCGCCACTGGTGCGCTCGCCGGGGTCGAGCCGGCCGCGGCGGTGCGCAACTACGCCAAGGCGCTCGGCAAGGGCGTCCTGAAGATCATGTCCAAGATGGGCATCTCGACGGTCTCGTCGTACTGCGGCGCGCAGGTCTTCGAGGCGGTCGGCCTGGACAGTCGACTCATCGACAGGTACTTCCGGGGCACTCCGAGCCGGATCGGCGGCGTCGGGCTGGCCGGTGTGCACACCGAGGTGGCCGCCCGGCACGCGCTGGCCTGGCCGCCGGCCGGCACCGCCGACTCGGACCGGCTGGAGGTCGGTGGCGAGTACCAGTGGCGTCGCGAGGGTGAGCTGCACCTGTTCAACCCGGAGACGGTCTTCCTGCTGCAACACGCCACCCGCAGCCGGCAGTACGACGTCTTCCGCCAGTACACGTCCAAGGTGGACGGGCTCGCCGCGCAGGCCGGCTCGCTGCGGGGTCTGTTCACCCTGCGCACCGGGGTCCGTCCGCCGGTGCCGATCGAGGAGGTCGAGCCGGCCTCCGAGATCGTCAAGCGGTTCGCCACCGGCGCCATGTCGTACGGCTCGATCTCCGCCGAGGCGCACGAGACGCTCGCCATCGCGATGAACCGCCTCGGCGGCAAGTCCAACACCGGTGAGGGCGGCGAGGACGTCGATCGGCTGCACGACCCGCTGCGCCGCTCCTCGGTCAAGCAGATCGCCAGCGGCCGGTTCGGTGTCACCAGCGAATACCTGGTCAACGCCGACGACCTTCAGATCAAGATGGCCCAGGGCGCGAAGCCCGGCGAGGGCGGCCAGCTTCCCGGTAACAAGGTCTGGCCGTGGATCGCCCGTACCCGGCACGCCACCCCCGGCGTCGGCCTCATCTCCCCGCCGCCGCACCACGACATCTACTCCATCGAGGACCTGGCCCAGCTCGTGCACGACCTGAAGTGCGTCAACCCGGCGGCCCGGGTGCACGTCAAGCTGGTCAGCGAGGTGGGCGTCGGCACCGTCGCCGCGGGCGTGGCCAAGCTCAAGGCCGACGTCATCCTGATCTCCGGTCACGACGGCGGCACGGGTGCGTCCCCGATGAACTCGCTCAAGCACGCCGGCACCCCCTGGGAGTTGGGGCTGGCCGAGGCGCAGCAGACGCTGCTGCTCAACAAGCTGCGCGACCGGGTCACCGTGCAGGTCGACGGCCAGCTCAAGACCGGTCGGGACGTCCTGGTCGCGGCGCTGCTCGGCGCGGAGGAGTTCGGTTTCGCGACCGCGCCGCTGATCGTCTCGGGCTGCGTGATGATGCGGGTCTGCCACCTGGACACCTGTCCGGTCGGCATCGCCACCCAGAACCCGGTGCTGCGCGAGCGGTACACGGGCACCCCGGAGTTCGTCGAGAACTTCTTCCTGTTCCTCGCCGAGGAGGTCCGGGGATACCTGGCCGAGCTGGGTCTGCGGTCCATCGAGGAGGCCATCGGGCAGAGCGAACTGCTCGACGTGGCCCCGGCGGTGTCGCACTGGAAGGCGCACGGGCTCGACCTGGCCCCCGTCCTGCACCTGCCGGAGCTGCCCGCCGGCACCGCCCGACGCGGGGTACGCGCCCAGGACCACGGTCTGGAGCACGCCCTGGACAACGAGCTGATCGCGCTGGCCGCCCCGGCGCTGTCCGAGGGAGCGCCGGTCCGGGTCGAGGTGGCGGTGCGCAACGAGCACCGCAGCGTCGGCGCGATGCTCGGCGGCGAGGTGACCCGCCGCTTCGGCGGCGACGGCCTTCCCGAGGACACCATCGAGTTCGTGCTGCACGGCACCGCAGGCCAGTCGTTCGGCGCGTTCCTGCCGAAGGGCGTCACCCTGCGGCTGCACGGCGACGCCAACGACTACGTGGGCAAGGGCCTCTCCGGTGGGCGCATCGTCGTCCGTCCAGACGCCGCCGCGCCGTTCCTGGACCCCGACGCCGAGCCGGGGCAGCGCGCGGAGGACCAGATCATCGCGGGCAACACCATCCTCTACGGCGCGACCGCGGGCGAGGTCTTCCTGCGTGGCCGGGTGGGGGAGCGCTTCGCGGTCCGCAACTCCGGGGCGGTCGCCGTCGTCGAGGGCGTCGGCGACCACGGCTGCGAGTACATGACGGGCGGCACCGTGGTGGTGCTCGGCGCGACCGGCCGTAACTTCGCCGCCGGCATGTCGGGCGGAATGGCGTTCGTGCACCGGTTGGACCGGTCCCGGGTCAACGCGGAGCTGGTCGACCTGGCGCCGCTGCGTGAGCAGGAGCAGACGCTGCTGCACGAGCTGGTCCAGCGGCACGTCGCCGAGACTGGTTCGGCGGTCGCCGAGGAGCTGCTCAAGCGCTGGCCGGAGGCGGTGGCCGAGTTCACCGCCGTGGTGCCCCGCGACTACCGCCGGGTGCTGGAGATCATGAAGGCCGCCGAAGCCGCCGGCCACGACGTCGACGACGCGGTCATGAAAGAACTGGCCGCGCCGGCTGTGCCGGAGATGCCGGTGCCGCCCGCTCCGCGGGTGGCGGCCCAGGAGGTGGCTCGTGCCTGACCCGAACGGTTTCCTGCGCTACGACCGGCGGTTGCCGGCCCGCCGCCCGGTGCCGGTGCGGATCAGCGACTGGCGCGAGGTCTACCCGCCGGCCGGCGAGGAGCTGGTCCGCGAGCAGGCCACCCGCTGCATGGACTGCGGCATCCCGTTCTGCCACGACGGCTGCCCGCTGGGCAACCGCATCCCGGACTGGAACGACCTGGTGCGGACCGGCAACTGGGACGCCGCCGTGGAGTCCCTGCACGCCACCAACAACTTCCCGGAGTTCACCGGCCGACTCTGCCCGGCACCCTGCGAGGCGGCGTGCGTCCTCGGCATCGCCGGCGGTCAGCCGGTGACGATCAAGCAGGTCGAGGTGGAGATCGCCGACGCCGCGGCGGCGCGCGGGTTCACCCCCCGCGCGGTTCCGTCGCCGTCGGGCCGCTCGGTGGCCGTGGTCGGCTCCGGGCCCGCCGGTCTCGCCGCCGCCCAGCAGCTCGCCCGCGCCGGTCACGCCGTGACGGTGTACGAGCGTGACGACGCGATCGGCGGCCTGCTCCGGTACGGCATCCCCGACTTCAAGTTGGAGAAGCGGCACATCGACGCCCGGTTGGCGCAGCTCACCGCCGAGGGGGTGCAGTTCCGCACGGGCGTGAACGTCGGTGTCGACATCACCGCCGAGCAGTTGCGCGCCGAGCACGACGCGGTGCTGCTGGCCTGTGGGGCGTTGCAGGGCCGGGACACTCCGGAGACCCCGGGGCGGGCGCTTCGGGGCGTACACCAGGCGATGGCGCACCTGGTCGCGGCGAATCGGGCGGTCGCCACCGCGGCCATCGACGAGGCCGGCGTGGTGCCCACCGACGAGCGCCGGCTGGCCCGGGCGGTGCTGCCCGACGGCACCCCGATCGACGCGGCCGGCAAGCACGTCGTGATCATCGGTGGCGGCGACACGGCTGCCGACTGCCTCGGCGTCGCGCACCGGCAGGGCGCTGCGGGCGTACACCAGCTCGACCTGTACCCGCAGCCGCCGCAGGAGCGCGACGAGGCGCGGGACCCGTGGCCCACGTGGCCGTGGCTCCTGCGCAGTTACCCGGCGCACGAGGAGGGCGGCGAGCGCGTCTTCGCCGTCGCGGTGCAGGAGTTCGTGGACGACGGCACCGGTCAGGTGCGTGCGGTGCGGATCGCCGAGGTGACGGTGGAGAAGGTCGACGGCCGACGGGTCGTCACCGCTGTGCCGGGTTCCGAACGGGAGCTGCCCGCCGACCTGGTGCTGCTGGCGATCGGCTTCGAGGGCACCGAGCAGCAGCCGCTGCTGGAGCAGTTCGGGGTGGCCCGCAACCCCCGGGGCGCGATCGACGCCCGGGACGACTGGCAGACCGACGCCGACGGCGTGTTCGTCGCCGGGGACATGCACCGGGGCGCCTCGCTGATCGTCTGGGCCATCGCCGAGGGGCGCGCGGTGGCCGCCGCGATCCACGGCTACCTGGGCGGTGTCGGCGCGCTGCCGGCACCGGTCGGCCCGGCCGCGCAGCCGCTCGCCGTCCGCTGAGATCGTCCGGTCGGCGCGGCGGACAACCGTCGCGCCGACCGGAGGACGAGGCACTGAGACTGCGGTCACCGAATCCGGGACCGGCCGTCACGAAGATCATCGTTACGCTGCGATCATGGACAACGAGGAGCGGTTGCGGCGTACCCGTCGCTGGCTGTGGATCGTGCTGATCGGCCTGTTCCTGAGCGGCGTCACCGCGTTTCCGCTGGAGATCGAGGTGCGCTGGTTGCTGCGCGCGCTGGACCCGCTCGCCGGTCAGTTCCCGGCGCTGGTCGGCTGGATCGATCGGGTCCACACGGGACTCGTGACCGCGGACCGGGACTACCCGTTCCTGCTCTACGGCACCGACTGGCTGGCCTTCGCCCACCTGGTGCTGGCGGTGGCGTTCTGGGGGCCGCTGCGTGACCCGGTGCGCAACGTCTGGGTGGTGCAGTTCGGCATGATCGCCTGCGCGGGGATCGTCCCGTTGGCACTGATCTGCGGCCCGATCCGGGACATCCCCTGGTTCTGGACGCTGGTCGACCTGTCCTTCGCGGTCGGGGCGTTCCCACCGCTCTGGTTCGCCTACCGGCACATCCGCGCCGTCGAGGCGAGCACGGCCACGGCGGCGGGGCCCCCGGCGACCGTGGGCCGCTCGGTGACGCCGGCGTCCTGAGCCGCCCGCCTGAATCCGGTCGCTGGCGACGACTCCGGCCCGGGCCAGCCTCCTCACGCGCGTCCTTTGCTCTGCTTCACTCCACGCAACACCGCACGTCCGATAGTCGGACAACCGGTGTTGCGTCAGTTGAAGCAGAGCAAAGGACGCGCCTGGGGGAGGGGCGACAGGCGCAGCGGTGGTAGGTGGGATCGCTGCGGCGGGACCAGCGAGGGTCGCGGAAAGGCCCGCCGCCTGGGCGACGGGCCTTTCCGGGTGACGACTGCCGCTAGACGAGTAAGTCCGAAGTCTGGTCAGTGGTCGTAGGCGATCAGGGACCTGGTCACGGGTTGGCCGGTGGTCCGGTTATGCCAGATCGCGGCGGTCATCGCGAGGAGGCGTTGCGCGACGCGTGCGGTGACGCCTTCGATGCTGCGTCCGCCGTGTAGTTCGAGGTCGAGTTGGCCCTTCAACGTGTCGTTGACGGACTCGATGAGCTGCCGGATCGGTTTCAGTAAGTGCTCGTCCGGGCGTGGGGCCCGGTTGCGGTACGACGGTCTGAGCAATCGGACCCCACGCTCTGCCAGCCACCGGTCCAGCTCCGCGGACACGTATCCCTTGTCCGCGACGATCAGCAGGCCGGGACG